>CAMDMO010000032.1 GCA_945902255.1 Rickettsia typhi
CTATTCTACCCATATTTAAGTTAGATTTAAAGTTAATATAAATCATGGATTTTATCCATGATTTGTTTTAATTTAAATCGAACCGAATTGGTGAACTTTTACAAGGATGACATCGAGTATGCTATAGATAAAACCCAAAAAAGAGAAAAGAATATATCATTTACGATGTCATCCTGAGCCTGTCGAAGGATGATTTTTAAGCGCGAGATCTTAAAACGCTAATTCGCCGATAAAAAAACCTTCAAAACTCGTCATCCTTGAAGCGCAGCTTCGAGGATCTCATGAGTTTGCACACTCCTTAAGCAAAAACTAATGAGATCCTAGGCTCTGCAAGCCAAGGATGACGAGTTTTGAAGGTTTTTTTATCGGCGAATTGACGTTTAAACATTTACCAAACTTAATGCTCTTTATTTAATCATATCACCAAAACCAGCCTATCTTGATAAAACTCATATTTTTTAAACTGTCTTAAAAAACTCATTCCAAGCAAAGAAATTCCCATATCAGCATTATTTACAGAAGCTGAAATGTTACGAAATTTTATATTGCCAACCACCAGCTCATCTAATATCACTTCAGCGCCCCAAGACCTTCCATTAGCGGTTTGGTAAGGTCTATCAAATCGCAGTTTTTTTAAATCAATTCCTATTTTTTGCGCTTCGCTTGCATTAATCATAATGTCACTTGCGCCAGTATCGATCATAAATTTTACTGCAGAGCCATTAATTTTAGTGTTAATATAAAAATGTCCGTCTTGTGATAAATTAATGACTATTTCGCCAGATTTTTCAACGCGCGCCTGTGAGGGATTAATTTCGCCTAAAATACGATTTTTAACATTAGATAATTCAAAGCGATAGGCGTAAAGTCCAATTGAGAATAGTCCAAATATTGACCAAATTGCTAAATATTTTATAATTTTAGAAAAAGCAAAGTCTCTGCGAGAAAATAATCCTGCAGCCATTGCGACTAAAACTAATAATAAATAAAGAAAATTTTGCCAATCGCCGTCATTTAAGCTATTAAAATCCATTTTTTTGTAAAATTTCTAATAATTGTAAGTTTTCTGTCTCTGTGCCAATTGTCATGCGTAAGCAGTTTTTCAAGCCATAACCACCCATTTCGCGTAAAATAAAGCCATTTTCTAGTAGTTTTTGATTAGCTTTTTGGCAATTGTCTAAACTACCAAAATCAAGCAAAATAAAATTAGCGATTGAAGGGTGAGTTTTAATAGAGGGATTTTTAGTAAATTCGGCAAATAAAATTTTTAACCATTTTTGATTGTAATTTTTTGAAATATCAAAAAATTCATCATCTTTTAGAGCCGCTAAAGCAGCAACCTGAGCTGGCCCACCAACATTAAATGGTCCACGAACTTTATTTAAAATTTCTGCAATATATTTGGAAGAATAGCACCAGCCAATTCTTAAAGAGGCTAAACCATAAATTTTAGAAAAAGTGCGAGTTGTAACAATATTTTCATATTTATTTACTATATCAATGCCATGAGGATAGTCACTTTCGACTACAAATTCTTCATAGGCGCAATCAAGAACAATTAATATATTTTTAGGGGTATTATCAATTAATTTTTGCAGCTCTGTCTTGTTTAGATAAGATCCGGTGGGGTTATTTGGATTGGCGATAAAGATAATTTTAGTCTTATCACTAATTGCCGCTATGATATTGTCAACATTGGTTTTAAGGTTACTTTCCTCAACTTTTATCGCCTTAGCCCCAACTCTTTGAGCAGAAATTGGATACATTAAAAATCCATATTGGCTATATATTATTTCATCACCAACTCCAGCGAAAGCGGAAGTTAGAAAAGCGATAAGCTCATCAGATCCGGCGCCGCAAACAATTCTTTCTTTATCAATATTATATTTTTCGCCCAAAGCTTCGCGCAATAACTCGCAAGAACCATCGGCGTAACGAAATACTTGATCATGGTGATTTTTATAGGCTTCAAGAGCTAACTTACTTGAGCCTAATGCATTTTCATTTGAAGATAATTTTATTGCCTTTCTATCACCAATTTTTGCTTTTCCAGGAGTATAATTTTCAATTTCTAGTAAAAAAGAATGTGCTTTTATCATGATTTTAATTGATTAATTAATTGCTGAATTTGATCGAATTCAGTAAATTTAATAGTAATTTTGCCACTATTTCTAAAGGAATTATAAGAAACTTTTGCATCCAAGCCAATTGTTTCAGATAATTGAGTTTCCATTGCGGCTAAATGTTCGCCATTAACGAATCTTATTTTTGATTCGGTGCGCACTAATACTGGGATGTTTTTTACTTGCTCAACTTTTTCATCTCGCGCCATATTTTCAGCTTCTCTTACGGTTAAAGACTGCTCAGCAATTATTTTCGCTAATTTTTCTGGATCGCTAGAATTAATAATAGCGCGGGCGTGACCCATTGAGATTAAATTTTGATTTAATAAATCATGGACTGCTATTGGCAAAGATAAAAGTCGCAATAAATTCGCTATGTGGCTGCGGCTTTTTCCAACTCTTTTAGAAATTTGATCTTGAGTGTAAGAAAATTCTTCAATTAATTGTTGATATCCATTAGCCTCTTCTAACAAAGAAAGGTCAACTCTTTGAATATTTTCAACAATTGCTAATTCCAGAGCTTCATGGTTATTAATTTTTTTAATAATTGCTGGAATTGCCGAAACTCCGGTAACTTTACAGGCGCGAAACCTTCTTTCTCCTGCAATAATTTCATAATGATCATCTTCACCAACTTTTCGCAGAATTATTGGCTGAATTAAGCCATTTTCTTTAATTGAGTCAGCTAATTCTTCTAATTCTGATTGGTTAAAACTTCTTCTTGGCTGATATATTCCCGCGGTAATCTTATGCAAAGGAACTATATCAATAGAGTCTTGATTCTCTTTTTTAACCAAAGGAAGAGAGTCTTTTTTTGTTTTACTTTCTCCGAGTAAAGCAGAGATTCCTCTGCCTAATTTTTTTTCTTGATGTGAAGATTCGATCATATTTAATAAGATTTATTTTATCCCAAATGTTTCATGTGAAACAAAAATAGGCTTTGCGTTTTTAAAGCTCTTCCCTTTCCACAATTTCTTTTGCAAGTTTTAAATAAGCTATAGATCCAACGCATTTAGAATCATAAATTATACCGGGAAGTCCGTGAGAAGGAGCTTCTGATAATTTTATATTTCTAGGAATAACTTGGTTAAAAACTTTTTCTTTTAAAAAATCGCGCACATCAATCTCTACTTGTTCAGTTAATTTATTGCGACGATCATGCATGGTTAATATTATGCCGCTAATAGATAAATTAGAGTTTAAATTTTCTTTTACTAAATCTAGAGTTGTTAATAAGTGACTAAGACCTTCGAGCGAGAAAAACTCGCACTGCATTGGAATTAAAATTGAATCAGAGCAAGTCAAAGAGTTTATTGTAAGCAATCCAAGAGATGGAGGGCAATCAATTAAGATATAGTCAAAATCGTAAATTATATTTTGAATAGCGTTATGTAATAAGAATTCTCTTTTTTCGATATTTACTAACTCAACTTCGCAGGCTGACAAATCAACGGTGGATGTAACTATTTTAAGATTATTTACGCGGGTAGGCACAATGGCGCTTTCAATCGAACATTCTCCAATTAAAACTTCATAAATTGTTTTTTGTCTTTGAGATTGGGCTATTCCAAAACCAGTGCTAGCATTTCCTTGCGGATCCATATCAAGTAGAAGAACTTTTTTCTTCATAAGTGCTAAGGCTGTTGCCAAATTAACCACTGTGGTAGTTTTTCCAACTCCACCTTTCTGGTTAACTATGGAAAGTATTTTTGCTTTTTTTTGACCTTGATTCATGGGTTATTTTATTGTTTATGAAGCCGCCATAAATCAAGGTTATAAATTAGCTTTATCTTGTCAAATATTTTTATATCAAAGTTTATCTTTAATAAGAAAGTTTATATTCCATTAAAGATAAAATTTGATATAAAAATTGTTATTTTGTTTCACGTGGAACTCTTTTTATTTTAAAAAAATCTATCATTAGATTTTTCGCCTCTTCTTCAAGAAATCCAGAATAAATTTCTGGTCTATGATAACAAGAAGAGCTATTAAATATTCGGGCACCATTTTCAACTGCACCAAATTTTGTGTCGGAAGCCGAATAATAAACTCTTTTTATTCTAGCTAGCGCAATTGCCGAAGCGCACATTGAACATGGTTCTAAGGTGACATAAAGATCGCATCCATCTAATCTTGAAGAATTTTTTATTTTAGAGGCTATTCTTAAAGCCATAATTTCAGCATGAGCAGTAGGATCACTCAAAGCACGATTTTGATTATAAGAACTTGCAATTATTTGACCATTTTCAACAATTACCGCTCCAACCGGAACCTCATCTTTATCAAAGGCAATTTTTGCTTGTATTAAAGCTTCTTTAATAAAATAAATTGCACTCATAATCTTTTTGCTTTTGTGAAAATTTTAAAAAAATTCTCACTAGTTTGATTTGCTACATTTTCTAAACTTAAACCCTTTAATTCAGCTATAAATTCTACCACATGTTTTGTATAAGCTGGTTGATTGGTTTTTCCGCGATAAGGAGAAGGCGCTAAATAAGGTGAGTCAGTTTCAACTAATAGACTTTCAATTGGTAAAGATTTTACAATTTCTTGTAATTCTGTGGCATTTTTAAAGGTCACTATTCCAGAAATTGAAATTAAAATTCCAAGATCCAAAGCCTTATAAGCTAAAGCTTTTGAGCTAGAAAAGCAATGAAGAAGGGCTGGAAAAGCCTGATTTTTTTGCTCACTTTCCAAAATTTCCATCATGTCCAAATCGGCGTCGCGACTATGAATTATTACAGGTAATTTATTTTGTTGTGACGCCTTTATGTGCTCTAAAAAACTAATTTTTTGAGCGACAATCCCAGATTTATCGTGATAATAATCTAAGCCAGTTTCTCCAATTCCAATAATCTTTGAATTTTCTGCGCAGATTTTTAAAATTTCTGCTGCAGTAATTTTTGGTTGCTCAGCTACATTGCACGGATGTATTCCAACTGAGGCATAGATAAAATCACGAATTTTGGTGTAAGATAATATGTGATCTATTTCAGTGATTTTTGTAGAAATAGTTTGAAGAATTTTTACCTGATTTTCTTGGGCATTTTTTATAACATCTTCAATTTTTAACCCACTTTTTTCAATCAAATCAAGATGGCAATGAGTGTCGACAATATAATTAATCATTTTGGCGAATTTTAGTTGAAGAAACATCGAGGTTTTTGGTGTCAAACATCATTAATTTGGGTAATTTATTATCTTTTTTTGCATAAAAAAGGCTAAATGCTTCGGTTTTTTCGATATTTTTTAAAAAATCACCTCGTGAAAAAACTGCAAATGGAATCATCATAATTAATTTTTTAAAATTCTTCCATTGATGAAGTTTTTCAAAATTATCAGCGCCCATGATCCAAATAAAATCAATATCACTATATTGATTCTGAAGTTTTTTTATCAATTCTTCGGTATAAATTTCATCAAATGCTTTTATTTGAATATTTTTATAGTTTTTAGTTAGATTTTGGCATTTTTTAAGGCGATTTTCGTAATTTTCATAGATAATTCCTTCTTTAAATGGATTTTTTGCAGTTGGAATCCACCAAATTTGATCGCAATTAAGTTTTTCAAATGCCAGTTCACTAATATGAATATGTCCTTGATGAGGTGGATTAAAGCTTCCACCAAGCAAACCAATTTTCATTATCCTAAAATAATTGCAATTAAAATTAAAATTCCAACCCAAAAATTAGCTTTAAAGGCTTTCAAGCAGCTGGCTGAGCTGTTGAAGTTACATTTTTTAATCAAAAGACTTGATAATAAAGATGCAAATAAAATTAATAAGAAAAACCCTGAATAAAAATTACCTCTAATGCCAAGTAAAACAAGGTTTAAAGACATTATTAAGCTTAAAATAATTAAAATCTTTTTTGGATTTTTGGCAAATTTTATTGCACTAGATTTTACGCCGATTTTCAAATCATCTTCAATGTCTTGATAGGCGTAAATTGTATCATAAATAATTGTCCAAATTATCGCGGAGAAATATAAAATAAAAAAATCGGCGTCTATTTTTCCAATAATAGCAAGTCCACTCATTATGATTCCAAAATTAAAAGCTAGGCCTAAGAAAAATTGTGGATAATAAGTTATTCTTTTCATTAGAGGATAGGATATTACTAAAGTTAACACAAAAAATCCGCTAAAAATTGCCGCTTGGTTAAGTTGTAATAAGATAAAAAGCCCTCCTAGCAATAATAAAGCTAGAAATATCAAGGCTTGAATGTGAGTTATTTTTCCTGAAGCGATTGGTCTATTTTTGGTGCGAGTTACTTTCTGGTCAAACTTGTAATCAAACAAATCATTAATTATACAGCCAGCACTTCTCATTATTATTGATCCGGCAAGAAATAATAAAATTATTTTGATAATTTCTAAGGGCTCAGGATTGGGTAATTTTTTTAACGATAAAAAAATTCCAAAAAGACAGGGTAAGAATAGTAGCAAAATTCCGATTGGTTGGTGAATTCTACTTAATCTTGCATAAGATGATAGAACATCAAATGTTTTGGAAGGATGTTGAATTTGGTTTGATTTTTTGATCTTCATTCTTATTGTTGATGGAGTTTTTTTATATTAAAACAAGTTCTAACTCAGATCTTCTATTTTCGCAAATTAAAATGCATAAATTACTAATCGCAAATCGTGGCGAAATCGCCTGCCGTATCATAAAAACTTGCCGTAAAATGGGCATTAAAACCGTTGCGGTATATTCCGATGCCGACACCAACTCACTTTTTGTGCAAATGGCAGATGAAGCCGTAAATATTGGCCATTCACCTTCTTCTCAGAGTTATTTAAATATCGATAAAATCTTGGCGGCGGTTAAAAAAACTGGCGCAACCATGGTTCATCCTGGATATGGTTTTTTATCAGAAAATCGTAATTTTGCCAATGCTCTTGAAAAAGCGGGCGTAATATTTGTTGGTCCTTCAGTTTTTTCAATTGAAATGATGGGCGATAAAATTCAATCAAAAAAATTAGCAATTGAAGCATCTGTTACAACGGTTCCAGGGCATATGGGAGTTGTTGCTGACGGAATAAAAGCTGCAGAAATTGCTGAGTCAATCGGATTTCCGGTAATGGTCAAAGCCTCTGCCGGCGGCGGTGGAAAGGGCATGAGAATTGTTTGGAAAAAAGAAGAAATGTCGGAGGCTTTTCTTTCGGCGTCTAACGAAGCAAGAAATAGCTTTTCGGATGATAGAATTTTTATTGAAAAATTTATTGAAAATCCTCGTCACATTGAAATTCAAGTAATAGCAGATAAGCAAGGAAACGCAGTTTGCTTGGGTGAAAGAGAATGTTCAATTCAGCGTAATAACCAAAAAGTTATTGAAGAGGCGCCAAGTTCTTTTTTAGATGAAAAAACGCGCGCCAAAATGTATGAGCAATCGAAAGCTTTGGTGAAAAAAGTTCAATATTTTTCTGCCGGAACCATTGAATATATCATGGATAAGAATAAAAATTTCTACTTCCTTGAGATGAATACCCGCCTACAAGTTGAGCATCCAGTAACTGAATTAGTCACCGGTCTAGATATTGTTGAATTGATGATAAAAATTGCTTTAGGCGAAAAATTACCTTTTAAACAAGAAGATATAAAACTTAAAGGATGGGCGATTGAATCTAGAATTTACGCCGAAGATCCTTCGCGTGGATTTTTACCATCTAGTGGAAGAATTAATTTATACATTGAACCAGAAGCCAGTGAAAATGTTAGGGTTGATACCGGTGTTTATGAGGGTGGCGAAGTTAGCATGTTTTATGATGCTATGATTGCTAAATTATGTTCTTACGGTAAAGATCGTAATGAAGCAATTGAACATATGCGCCATGCCTTAGGAAGCTTTGCGATTAGCGGAGTTTCGCATAATATCAGCTTTCTTGAAACTATCATGCGCAACGAGCGTTTTGTTAGTGGCAATATTTCAACCAGCTTTATCAAAGAAGAATTTCCTACTGGTTTTTCAGGAAGCGAGCTAGATTCGCAAGCTGAAGGAGTCTTTATCGCAACCTCTCTTTATATTTTCCTAAAAAATTACGAAAGAAATGGCCATATGACTGGTCAAATGCGTAACCGCGAAAAACAAGTTTCTGATCGCTGGGTTGTAATGATCGATGAAAAATCTTATTTGGTAAATATCAATAAGAGGTCAGATGATTATTTAAAAATAGAATGTGATCGCAAAGAAATTGAACTAACTACTTCTTGGAATAATGGTGAAAAATTATTTAGAGCAGTAATTGACGGCGTGAATGTTGGCGTGAAAGTGCGTGAAAATAATAATAGCGGCAGCTATTTAATGCAATATTCTGGCTTTGATGCCTTTGTTAGTGTATATTCTCCAAGAATCGCGGAGCTTTCTAAATTTATGCCAAAAATTCAGAAAAATGTTAAGCCAATAAATTTAACTTCACCAATTACCGGTAAAATTGTGCGCTTTAAAGTGCAAGAAGGAGAAGAGGTAAAGGCTGGCCACGAGCTTGTTGTAATTGAAGCGATGAAAATGGAAAATTCAATTCGCACCGATCACGATGTTAAAATAGGTAAAATCAAATTTAGTGAAGGTGAGCCTGTAGGTATTGGACAGATCGTTATAGAATTTGATAATTCTATTTCGAAAGTTGAGTAAGTAACAACTTAAAGATTGCAGTAGGTGGGTTAGAATTATTAATGCGTTAATTCTTCAGTAGTGCTTGTTGGTGTGCCGGAAGCGTCAGAAACTGCGCCACTAGGTTCTTCCGCTACTGCGTCAGCTGCTCCAGCGCTTGCTCCCCCTCCTTCTTCTCTTAGACCGTTTACTGAAGCGTCTCCAGAGACTCTATTAACATGTGTTGACACTTGAATCCATGACGCTCTAGTGGGATTAAATCTTTCGGCAACCTTCTTATTTATAGCAGCAGTTATTGTTTTATTTATATATTCTTCTCCATTTACTAAATCTAATAACTCCTGATCTAAAATTGCACCATTTTCTAATAAAAAAGTTATTAAAGATATAGAAGGATATCCAAGGCTTGCCGCCATTCTAATGGGAGTTAATTCACCCGTATTGGTTTTATTTATTAAATCTGGAGAGTGTGCAGCCATTTTTTTTACCATATCTAAATCTCCAAGAGAAATCGCAAAGAAAAAAGGTGTGTGGCCATAGTTATCAGGTAAGCCTAGGTCAGGATTTTTACTTAATAATATCTGCAATAATTCTTGATTGCTTGTCAAAACAGCTGCATGAAGAGGTGTTGAACCATCTTCATTGGCTTGATTTATATTAGCTTTGCAAGGAGGTGATAGCAAAGTTGTTGCTAAGGCAATGGCGTCTCTTCTGTTGAGGCATGCTGAGTAAAGAGCGGTATGTCCTCCATGGCTTCTCAGCGAATTAATATCTTCAATTTCAAACTCTGTAATTTCTTTAATTTTTTCTTCTAAAGTAATTTCGTTATTGCTTATAACTGCAATTAAATCATCTATTTTTGCCATATTTTTTACTCTGTTATAATTTTTACAATCTTCGCCGTTGCAAATGAAGCTATTGCTCCAGATAAAATAACGAAACCAGATAATATTTTACAACTTATACAAAAATTTTCACCGCCTTCTCTGTCAAGACCGCTATAAGCAATTAAAAAGATGGGAATGATTAAAGGAAGTGCTATTAATCCAATTAGGGAGGCAGAATTTTCTCCTATTGAAAGACTGCCGCAAAAGGTGCAGATGAAGTTAATTGCTAGACTAGATAAAAAAGCTAAGATCAAAAAATCAAAAATAAAATTCCATTCTAAATTTCCAGCTAGCGCAACTATCGGCAATAAAGCTAAAATGGGAAGGCAATAAATAAGCCAATTAGCGAACATTTTGGCAAAAGTAAAGACCTCAAAATTTTTGCAATAAATTAACATTTGCTCAATAGACCCATCTTCAAAATCTTTTTTTAAAAAATCTATTGAAGAAAAAATCAGAGAAAAAATTAAAGAAAACCAAATTATTGTAATTGAGTAAAATCTTGTGAACTCTTTATTTTCTAAGTTCTGCGCAAGTAGAAAAAAAATTGTTACCGAAATTAGAAAAAATAAAAAATTGGCTAAAATTTTTCCTAAATTAAGAAATGATAACAGAAGCTCTTGTTTTAAAATAATTAAAAAAACTATCACTTATCGTCCGTAGATATCGCTAAATCTGACAATATCATCTTCGCCTAAATAGCCGCCAGTCTGCACCTCTATTATCTCTAGAGGAACCTTTCCCTTATTTACGAGGCGATGTTTTTTACCTAAAGGAATGTAAGTTGATTTATCTTCGGTTAAAATAAATTCTTTGTTATCGCATGTCACATGAGCTATGCCCTTTACCACCACCCAATGTTCGGCGCGGTGATTATGCATTTGCAAAGATAGTGATGATTTTGAATTAACGATAATTTTTTTAACTTTAAAACGATCAGAAACATCAATGGTTTCAAAGCTTCCCCAAGGGCGCATAACTTTGGTATGAGAATTGCACTCTTCGCGTTTTTCTTTTTTTAATATTTCAAAAATTTCTTTCACATCTTGAGCATTATTTTTATTGGCGACCAGCACAACATCTTTAAGATTTACAATGATAAGATTTTCCACACCAATTGTTGCAACTAATCCATTTTTTGAATTTATATAACAATTTTTGGTTTTTAGTGAAATAACATCTCCAATTAAGCTATTTTCATTTTTATCCTTATCGCTTAAATCAGCGATAGCCTGCCAGTTTCCAACATCTGACCATCCAATATCAATTGGCACAACTACGACATTTTCAGATTTTTCCATAATCGCGTAATCAACCGAAATATTTTCGCATTTTTCAAAATCTTCAGCAAAAATTCGGACAAAATCTAAGTCTTTAATTGATTTATTGTAAGAATTGCAGCAGTTAATAAAGGTATCATGCTGTAAATTTTGCAAAACTTCTAAATATTTCGAAGCTTTAAACATAAAAATGCCACTATTCCACAGATATCCACCTGATTTAATAAATTTTTCAGCATTTTCTTTTTTTGGTTTTTCAATAAATTTTTCTACCAAAAAAACATCTTCAAATTCTTTTAATTTTTTAGATTGTTTTATATAGCCATAACCAGTTTCAGCCTTATGAGGCAAGATTCCGAAGGTAATTAAATATCCTTCATTTGCGGCTTTTGCAGCTTTTTTTATACTAGCAATAAATTCTTTTTCATTTTTAATTAAGTGATCAGATGGCATCACTAGAATTAAATCATCATTTTTGCTATTATTAGCAAGCACATCTAGAGCGGCGATGGCTATTGCAGGAGTAGTGTTGCGACCAATTGGTTCAAGAATAATTGATTTAGCTTTAATTTTTATTTTTTGTAATTCTTCTGCCGCCATGAAGCGATGCTCGTTATTGCAGATTATTACGGGCTCATAAAAATTTTGTAAATTTTTAACTCGTAGGGCGGTTTGCTGAAATAAAGAGTGGTCGCCAAAAAAATCTAAAAATTGTTTTGGATTTAAGCTGCGAGACATTGGCCAAAGTCTTGTGCCAGAGCCACCAGAAAGTATAATGGGAGTAATTTTCATATATTCTTAAATAATTCTATGGCTCCAAAGCCAGATATTTTTATTTTTCTAACTGATGCAATATTATCTAAATTAATTCCGCCAAGCGCGGAAATTTTAGTTTGATGATAGTTGTGATTTCTATATTTAAAAGAAATTTTTTGTAAATTTATTATACCTAAAGAAGTAGTCCCTAAATGGCTATTTGTTGGAAAAATTGGTGAAATAAAAATAATATCTGGTTTAAATTTTATAGATTTTTCAATTGATTTAAAGCTGTGACAAGCCAAGCTAAAGATGAAGTTTTTTTTAAAAGATTGTTTTTTCAAAAAAACTAAAGGCAATTTATCTAAATCAGAAAAATGAATGCCATCAGCTTTGATTTTTTGTGCGAGTAAAAAATCTTTACCAATCAAAATTTTAATTCCAAGCGGTCGCGCTAAATTAGTAATTTTTTGTGCAAAAATTTCGCGTTCTTTTTTACCTAAATCATATTCGCGAATTATGATCGCCGAGTTTTTTGGTAAATTTTTAATTACAGCATCAAAGTCAGAAATTTTTTTTCTATCAGTAAATAAAACTGCCGTCGGAAGGCTTTTAGCCTTGAGGGCGTTATTGTTGAACTTTTTTATCTCAAATATAATTTTTTGATTCATGAACAATATAGAGCGTAATTTATTCTTAATTAAAGATAAGATCAAAAAAACCTGTCGACTTTATGAACAAGATTTAAAAAGAGTCAATTTAATTGCGGTTTCTAAAACGGTAGATAGTGCAAGAATTATTCAAGCAATTGATGCTGGCTGCAATATATTTGGCGAAAATTATATTAAAGAAGCGCAAGAAAAATGGGTAGAAATTAAAAAAAATTTTCCACAAATTGAATTGCATTTTATTGGACATTTGCAGAGTAATAAAGCTTCGGAAGCGGTTGCTTTATTTGATGTAATTGAAACTCTTGATAGTGAAAAATTGGCACTGGCTTTAAAAAAAGAAATAGTAAAGCAGCAAAAAAATCCTAAAATTTTTATTCAGGTGAATATCGGAGAAGAAGAGCAAAAGGGCGGAATTTTGCCAAAAGATGTTAAAAATTTTATAGATTTTGCTAAAAATGAAGCGAAATTACAGGTTGTAGGATTGATGTGTATTCCACCAAGCAATGAATTAGCTTCGCCTTATTTTGCACTTTTAGCAAAAATGGCTAAAGAAAATAATCTAGAAAAATTATCGATGGGAATGAGTCTAGATTTTGAAGATGCGATTGCGTTGGGTGCTACAGAAATTAGGTTGGGAACGGCAATTTTTGGGGCAAGGTAGTGGTTTTGGTGCGCCCTAGACGATTCGAACGTCTGACCTACAACTTAGAAGGCTGTTGCTCTATCCAGCTGAGCTAAGGGCGCATAAAAAAACCAAGGGGTGCAAACCTATAGCTCTCTAAGTAAAAAATCAACTTGAAAATAAGGTTTGGTGAGTAATTTTTTTAAAAAAACTAGAGTGTATAAATTCCACACCCAAAAGTCATCTTTCGATGGGCTTGAGTTGTTACCATTCTTAAGTTGTTCCTCTTCTTGAGTCGTTACCATTCTTAAGTTGTCACCATTCTTAAGTTGTCACCATTCTTAAGTTGTTCCTCTTCTTGAGTCGTTACCATTCTTAAGTTGTTATCATTCTTGAGTTGTCACCCCGTCGAATGACGGGGTCTATTTTGTCAAGATTTCGATT
>CAMDMO010000033.1 GCA_945902255.1 Rickettsia typhi
CACAACATTCCTGCCAAGTTTTTGGTCTGATAGTGTCGCCATGCCAGCCTTCAACAGCCAAGTCGCCAGCTTCCAAATCAAAAAATAAAGTGGTTTTAGGATCGAGAGTCCAAAGCAGGGAGGTTTTGCCAATTCCGCTTTTACCGAAAATGCAGCCTTTGATTCCTCTAGTTTCTTTTAAGCGCTCATCGGCGCTGATTATTGGAAGATTAGCCATTGGCAACCTCCTTAACCGCTTCAATTTTAAAACTTTCTTTTCCTAGTTTAAAAATTCGTGCTGGTTTAAAGATTTTTCTAATATGCTCTGGCCATGCGCTATATTTGCTTTCAAGAATCTTGTAAGAAACATCAACATATTCGCGAGGGTTGTCGCCATACTCTTTAATGGCTGAAACGACATCTTTTAATTTATTCTGATCCCAATCTATTTTCTTAGGTAACACAGAGGTAATTTTATAATCACCATCTGTAAAATTAACCGTGCCGGTGTCTTTATATTCGAGCTTCCTAAGCTCTGACGAAATGTCGCGATATTTTAATGAGACGCTACTATCAAGCCAATCTTTAAGTAATTTTGCTTTCTGTAAATTTTCTTCAGCCTGATTTTGTAAAGATAAAAGTTGGTCTGGTGCTAAAGTTGATAATTCTCCGATTGGAATATTTGGAATATCTGAAAGTGTAATTTTATATTTCATATTCTTGCCTCATTTTTGATGGTTAATAAATTTTTTACGCAGGAAGTACTTGTGGATATGCATTCGGTTTCTTTTTCAAAATCCCTGATATTTTTTAATGAATAGCGGATGTGGCGTCCTATCTTGATGTAAGAAGGTCCAACCTTGCGCCAGCGCCATCTTTGAAGCGTGTCTATGGAAATGCCCCATCTCTTTGCGAGATGTTTTTCAGTAAGATAGGCTCTATCCTGATCTGTTTGTTGGTTGTTGTTGCGATCTGTCATGCGTTGTCTCCAGTTGGATTAAAAACTTGGAGTACTTTAGAAAGCCCTTAGGGAGGAATTCGGGGGACGAAGGGGGGATGAAAAGGGAGGAATTAAATTTCTTTAGAAATCACTAGCGGTTTTAAACCAGACAAAACCATTCGCATTGGCGATAGATTCTTTTGCGGCGCTGTTCTTAAATAAATCTCTATATCGCGATGAGCTATCATCTAGGTTTGCCAGCGATAAAATATTATTCCATCGCATTTTGCTGTCGGGATTTTTTTCGTAAAGAGCGCACATAACTTGAATAACCTGACGTTGACTTTGTCCTTTTATATTCCAGCTTTTATCCCCAACAAAAAGAACGGCACCATCTTCAGTGCAGTGGGCATAGGGCTTGGCTTCATTGCCGCTGCTAGAGAATAAAACATTGGCCATATAATCCATGTTGAAAATTACTTTGTTGTTAGCGCGATTAAGCAGCTTCGAAACAGAAATAATTTTTGCTTTTGTTTTAAGAGATTTCGGGCAGAGATGATTGGAAGAGGTGAGAATAAGTTTTGGCAAAGATGTAGGAGATTCCTTAATAAAAAATTCCTCAATCTGATTGAAGATTGTTGAATCATTGATTCTTCGTGCAAAAAATATTGCGATCTTTTTTTTCTGAATCTGGGCATCGCCAACAAAATATAAAAACCCATTCAGATACTTGCTTTGCTTGTTGCGACTGCTTTGAAAAACATCAAATTCTTTTGCAAACCAATCAATAATTTTTGCTATATCAATATCATAGGTTTCTAATTCTTCGCTTTTTACCGCTATGAATTTTCCTGTGCGAGACAGATAGGTAAAGGATTGCATCTTCTCATTCCACATCACTTCAACATCTTTATCTTCAGTTGCAAGCCAGTAGGTTTCAAGGTTGCGACCATTGATTAAATAATTTTCCTTAAGAAGAAAGTTTGCTGTATCGTCAAATTCAGAAAATAAAACAGAATGAGAAATATTTGGATTTCTCTGCTCGACTATCTCCATCAGCAATTTGCAGGTCTGCGCAGAGATATCTTCTATACTTGTTCTACCAATCCCCATTTTTCTAAATATTTATTTCCGATTAATTTTTCTTTTTCTGTTTTATTTTTTAGGTCGCAACAATTGGGATCGGTAATTGTAATATGAAAAAGTTTGCCTCTCGGATAACCATTTCCAGCCTTAAATTTTATCGACAATTTTGCTTTTTTAACTAGGAATGATCCGTGAAGAGGGTTGTTCTGCGTGTACCACTCCTGCACAAGATGATAGATAGAGCGCTGATCAATAAATGAAGATTCAATCGTTGTAGAATTTCTTCCGTTTAAAGGTTTTAATTTTAACAGAGTTACTTTTACGTCCTCGATTAAATCATTAACATCCACATCTTTCATAAAATCATAGTGGTCAATCAACTTTAATAGGTTGTATTTTTTGATTTTAATTTCCTCGACATCATGATTGGTTCTTAGAAAGGCATTTGCAAAGGCTTTGGCCAGTAACGGCCTATTGTCGCGATGATCGGAGGCAACCTCTATTATTCCACTTTCAGGCTCATAGGAAATATTAAACTCACTTACCGGAGAAATATATTTTGTTACGATTTTTTCCTTATCAAAAGTCGAAACAGATTTTTGCAATCCATCATAAAATGTGGTCAGATGAAAAACCTTTGTTTCCTTGTTGCGGTGATTGGTTTCTATTATTTCGAAAAATTCTACTTTGATTTTTTTACCAATATCAAGGTGCTGTAAAATCAGTTTTTTAAATTCCGCAATATACTTTGTTGATTTACGAATCTTTCTTTCTACTGGCCCTTCATAGGCGCTCCAAGGTTTGCTTTTTCTCTTTTGATCCAACGAGGCATAATATTCCGCCTGTTCAAATTTTTCTGCATGATTAATCAGCGCCCACAAGCAACGGTCATATTCGCTTTTTAAATTAAGAAAATCAGAATTATAGCCAATAACGGCCTTCAGAGCTGCTTGTCCTAGGTCGTCCGCCATATCATGAACTCTTTCGATTATGCTCAGTAATAGCGGCTTTTGGTTATCGTTGGCGCTGCAAATGGAGTTAAGAAGGAGGAGGCAATAATTTTCGTGATTATTCTGCCATTTGAAATTTTTTGGTAAATTTAGGCCATAATCTAGCAGAAAGGTTTTCAGATTCTCTTCTGGAATATATCTGATGAACTTCTTTATTTTAGTATGCATAATTTTTTCAAATTATAGCTCTACAAAAATCCCCGAATGTTTTTTAGGCATTCGGGGATTTCCGGACTAACACGCCAAGGCGGTTTGCACGGACGGTGGTTCTATTTTTTCATCAATAAGGAAACTGCAATGTCATCTCTGTTCCTTTACCAATCTCTGATTTTGCTTCAATCTTTCCATTCTGAAGCTCAACTAAATGCTTAGTAATTGGCAATCCCAAGCCAAGGGAATCTACCAAGTATGAATTTTTATTCGGAATTGTTCCGTATTTTGTAAAAGCAATTTTTAATTGCTCTTCGCTCATTCCAGCGCCTTGATCGGCTACAGAAATTTCTAATATATTATTTATTGTTTTTGCGTTGATTCTAACTTCGCTGCTGCAGTCGCTGTATTTTATCGCATTGGAAATGAGATTAGTGAGAACTTGCTTCATTCTCTTAGCATCAAGATTTATCGGTTTTAAATTATCGCTTATTTCAACTTTCAGATTAATCCGTTTTCTTAGTGCATGATCATAATTTAATCTGACAGCTCTCTTCAAGGTATCAGCTATATTAATCTGGCTTTTATTAATGCTAAAATCTCCCTCTAAATGTTCTACATCCAGTAAGTCATGAACGATTTCCGACATCTCTTTTGCTACTGTGTTTATTTCTTTTATGTAGGTAACGCATTCTTCAGTTGATTGTGGGTTTCTGATAATTTCATTTACCATGTCAGAAAAACCGATAATGGCATTTAATGGGGTTTTTAACTCATGACAAATGGCAGAAAGAAACTCTTTTGAAGAGAATCTCTCAAATGATTTGGGGATCAGGGTATTATTTGGGCAGGAAGTGGCGTGTTCAAAGTTTTGAGCTGTCATTTATAAAAATAATACTTTAATACAATATACTAAATAGTATATTTGAATATACGATTTAGAATGACAAAAAGAATTATTTAATCAATAGGTTTTTTTTAAAAAATAAAGATTTTTTAGATTGGGAAAATGGATTATTTTATGTTATCGACGATCCATTCTATCGTAACATCATCTATGGAGTAAGGCAGATTTTTATTCTTCTTTTTTAGTAGTAGTGATGACAGACTTTCAACCACTTTCATTATTTTTTCTTTGCCTAGTTTTAATCCTTTTGTTTTGGAATATAATTCTACGGCATCAAGACATTTTTTGAATAATTCCGTATCGTGTTTTTTCTTTGATTCTTTTTCATTTTCTTCCGCAACAAGCTCTGCCACGGTGCATTCAAAAACCTTCGCGAGCTTTTTTAAAGTGGAAGTTTTTTGCTCATTTGATTTGCCGTAAATAATGCTTTTGATGGTCGCAGCAGGTACGCCGGATCTTTCGGAGGTCGTTACTATTGACCATCCCTTTTCCTTCATGTGATTTGATACTTTTTCTTTGACGCTGGACATAAAACTTTTATATAAACTTACTTATTTAATTGTATCTGAAATCGATAAGATGGAATCACTGATTTTCAATTGCGATGATCTCATCTCTTCGAGATTAATCACGAACTTTACTCGGTTATTCATAAGTGTAAATTGAACAATACCACCACTTTCAGCAAAATTCTTTATATTGCCAAGAGTTAATATTGGCTTACCCCTTACTCTCGAGAGCAGACGTTTTAAATAGCCGTCGTAATTATCGTTCACAAATAGAATATTACAATCTTCAAGATAGTCATTCTCGTGTTTGCGGATAATAACAGTGTTATTATCAACATGGTTTCTTAAGAGGACGTTAAGATATGGCAATACCGGATTATCTTCCATAACGCAAAGATTAGTTTTTTTAGTTTTTTGCGCCTCAACCGGCCAATTTACTTGGTTGATAAAGTTATATAATACTTCGGCTTGTAGCTCATAATATGACTTTTCTTTTACAGCAACTGAGGAGGCAAATGAATTATTTATTAAGGCAAGCGCAACGGTTATCGCTAAAATCACTTTAGCGATTTGGGAGAAACTATTTGTTATGTATTTTAACAAATTCTTCATTCCGTTGATAAAATTACCTAAAATTTCCATTTTACGTTTCCGTAAACTTGGTTGCCGTAATTTGCATTAAGCGTTCCATAGGCGGCTCGACTAGTTTCCGTTGTGTCGCCATAGAATAATTTTTGCCCAACTATGCTGAGCTCTAAATTTGTGATAGGTCGCCATGCGATGCGTAGATCTGTGCGCTTATAAGATTGAACTGAGATTGTGTGTAGATCTCCTACATAGTAGAAGGTGGCATCGAAATCGATGTTATGAGTAACGTTGAAGCGAGATTGGATTTGGAATTGATTGTGCGGAGATACTCCGGCATCGAATTGTGATAAGTTATCTGCGCTATTTTGATTGAATAAAATATCCATATCCAAATAGCTGTAGCCCAAAACTACATTCCAATTATTTAGAACGCTGATGTTGGCGCTTGCATTAAGTCCTTCTGTTCTAGCGCGCGCTCTGTTGTAAAGCTCATACTGACGCTTTGCTAAATTTGGTTCAAAAGTGCGGACATTCTTGTATTCGTTGTAAAAAATTGATAAATCCAACTCAACTTTTGAGAAAGATCTGTTGCGATATCCCGCTTCATAAGAAGTGATTTCTTCGGCTTTAAAATTGGGATTTGATTGCTGATATATAAGGAAGGGACCAAGATTTGATGCTACGCGACGCAAATTTGTTTCTAATTTGCTTGGCTCTCTAACGCCTTGGGAATATGATGCCCAGAGAGTATTTTCTTTATCAGGAGTCCACCTTAACTGAGCACTCGGAAGGAAGTGGCTACCAGTTATGTAGTGATGTTCGAATTTTGTTCCAAAGGTGAAATCTAATTTTTCCGGAATTATTGAGTAAGTATCTTGTAGAAAGGCTGTGTATAGCTGAGTCTTTTGTGAATTTGGAGTAAATTGATCAACTAGAATATTACCAACTACGCCATTCTTCATTTCATCTATGGTGTAGCGATAACCAAGCCCTAATTTAATCTTATTATTATCACTGGTTTGCGCGTGATATTCGCCGTCGAAGTTAAATAAATTTCTATCAACGCTATATAGTTGAGATTTTCTTGAATTACTATCTATGTAAAAGTGAAGATTGGTGCTATCGGTTTTATTGATTGTATGTTTCCATCTCGAATCCAAATTAAAGCCGCTTACATGTTCACTATCATATACTGGCCTAGTTTCTCTGGTTGGAATATAAAGAACCTGATCTTCTTTACCGTCATGAGCATCACCTTCAAAAGTAATTTCGTCGCGTAGTGTTTTTTGCCAGTCGACGCGGAATCCTGTTTTTGCCATTCCCCAATCGTCTCCAGCATCCCCAGACATTGTGCCTCTGGCGGGGTCTACACTTTTTAATCCGTCGCGATGTAATTTCTTTGCGTAGGCTCTATAAAAAATCTTATCACTAGTGCTGCCACCTTGGCGATATTCTAAACTTTTTTCTTTATTACCATAAATCGCAGAAACATATCCGCCCTGAGTATATTGAGCTTTCTTGGTAATAATATTAATTACACCATTAAGGCTATTAGCACCCCACATGGTTGGAGAACCTCCGCGTATAACCTCAATGCGATCAACATCCTCTAAAACTACATCAGTTATATCCCAGTTAGTTCCAGTGAATAAGGTGCTATAAAGTTCTCGTCCATCAATCATGACCAGAACTTTATTGTCATATAAACGGCCAAAACCGCGTGAAGTGACAGACCATTTATTCGAGGTGGAGCGAGATACTTCTAAACCAGGAACTAATCTTAATACTTCTGGAATATTGGTAGCACCAGATCTTCTAATGTCGTCAGAGGATAAAACATGAACAGAGGAAGCAGCTTTAAATGCCGGTTCTTTTTCTTTGGAAGCCGAAACAATTTCTGTATCTTTTAAGTCCAGAGGAATCGGAAGTGGGTTGCTTCCGGCGTATGCGAAGTTACTAAGCAGCGATAGGCAAGTAAAAAATAATCCTGTAAAAAGATTACGCAATTTCATCTATGATGATGCACCCACGAAATAAGGATAAGAGAAGAAAATAAAGTGCATAAAATTCACTACAAAATGCACTAAAATTGCTGATTCAAGACGCTTTGTTTTTAGATAAACTCCTCCATAAATAAGGCCAGAAATAAATGCTAAAAATACAAAACTGATGCCGCCGGAGAAATGAAATAATCCGAATAGAAGTGAGGACAAAAGCAATCCTATAAGCTGTCCGTGCTTAAACTTTTTAAAAACTAAAATGACATTATTTTGAATAAAAAAGCGGAAGAAAAATTCCTCAACTAGTGCGGTAAAAAATAACATTTTTATTGCCCATAAAAAGGTAACGTCAAAAGATGGTAGCTTCGGATCGAACACAACATATTGCAGAGCCGTTCCAAAAACAAACAGCACCACGATTAAACCTAGTAAGAATGGAAAACTTTTCTTAATAATGTCTTTATATTCCGCAAGCTTAGTCAAAGGGCTATACGCAAAAAGCAGCAGAAAAAATGCAATTAAAGGTTTGTCAAAGTTAAGCCAGAATGGAAATGAAGCTGATTTTTCACTAAGTTTTATTTCCGGATACACCTGCCAATTACTGAAGCCGGGCATTTTGTGTAAAAAAATCAGAATCGTAACAGCGAAAATTGAGATAAATAAAAATACTCTGGCAATTGGTGATAATTTTTTCTGGTAAAAGAAGTAGGTTAGCCCGCCAATTATTGCGATCGAAAGCAATGCTATATAGTCGATGCTACCAGCACTCAATCCCAACAGAATAGAGATCGAGAAGAAAACAACCGGAACTCTTTTGTCGGTTGAAATCCAAAATGATGCAAAAGTGAGAACTAAAATGAAGTAGGTTAGAATTTGTAGTGGAAATTCTTGAAAAATACTAATCATAGTATACGAATCGGTAGATTGAAATAAACTAAAACGGATAATCAGCCATCCTTTATCAGATATTTAAAAATGCAAATCAACAAGTTTTTTAAAAAAATTTTCTTTATCTCAAGAGAATACAAATTCTTTGCTTTTCTTATCGCAATGTCCATTTGTTGCGCTTATGGCTTATTCATTCTCATCTCTTACCAAAATCACAAAAACACCTATAATCAGAAATATTTATCCCTCAGTTTTTCAGTTGCAAATAGCTACGAAGTTTTTCTGGATAATATTTTTAGACAGGCTGAATTCATTGGTAACAAGATAAGTCATAACAGAAGCGAATATGCGATTAATAATCTGCTTAAACATAGCTTTAGCTTAAATTCGAATCTTGATACTTCGCTACTTAGTAGCTGGGTAAAATTTAAATGGATTGATAAAAATAATTTCATTAACAACGATCGCTACAATCTTCGCCGCAGTAAGAGTGAGCCATGGCTTGTTCATTTTGATTCTCTGCATTCAACCGGTTCAGAAGTTGTGGATTCTTACATACCGGTAAGCTTTGGCATCACTAAAAATAACGGCGCTTTTATTGGAACTTTAAGCAGCAATATCAACATCTCATCCTTACTTAAATTTCTTCAACATAGCATTCAGGATAAACAGTTAAGCATCGTAATTCTTGATCGTGAAAACAATGTCATCGGACAAACAACCAGTGGTGATGACTTAACCTTGCCAAAGGACTTTTTTAAGAATCAGAAATTTACCGGAAGCTCAGGAAATATTTATACAAAATTTGATCTAACCAAAACCATTTATATATCTTACAAAAAACTAGATTCCTATCCGTTTACCATAATTGTGGGCGATAATAGTTCAGCGATATTTCGTCCGTTATTCAACACTCTGATTAAGTATTTTCTAGTGTTGGTGCTGGTTCTATTCGCTCTTCTTGCGGTGCTGTTATTATTTTATAAAAAGATTATTACTCCAATCACATCACTTTCTTCTTTTGCCAAAGGCATAATTTCATCTGATGAAAAAATAAATTATACTCCGGAAAAACATTCATTTGTTGAAATTTCAAATTTAGAGCAGGCATTGATAAAAATTGAGAATTACAAAAAAGAATTAAGCGATTCCAATAAAGAGCTGAACCTCAAAACTGATCAATTGGAACTCATAAAAAAAGATCTGGAAAAGGATTTAGAGAAATTATCAAACTCTTATAACCTGAGAGATAATTTGCTTAAAAAATCATTGGAAAATACCGAAAATGTAGCAGTAAAAAAGACGCTGGAGCAATGTCTGTCAATGCTTTTCCCTGAAATATATTCCCGTCAGTTAAAAATCGTCGAATCAATAGAAGATGTACCAGATCTTAAAATAAAATATTGTAATTTCGTTAAAATAGTTACCGATTTGCTATCACGATCTTTTATTTTTTCGTCAAAAAATACCCAAATTACAGTAAAAACGGAGATCACCTCTCTGAATGGAGTTAAGCATCTGGGTCTGATGATAGAAGATACGGGAATCGGCGATGAAGAGTGGAGAAAGAAAAGCCTGAATGAGTCCTGTAATATTGAAGAAACTAGGGAAGTGATTGAGCAAAATAATGGGGTTTTTAAATGCGTGGATAGACCGGATTCAGGCGTTAAATACTGCGTCTTATTTCCTTATAACAGCGATAAGAAAGTTAAGAAGGAAGTTAGTAATATTATCCATCTATTTCCCAATAATTAAATTTATTCTCTTTCTACTTGATAGAACACTTCTTTAAGGTAAAGTATTAACCTGTAAAGCCAATATCTACAAGGCTTTATAGTGTTTTTCTTTATCAAATTTAAAAGAGGTTTTATGTCCTGCGAAAACAAAATAGAATATTATTTTTTAAGAATTTCAGCTGAAAGATTTACTTCGGATTTATCTCATTTCTCAAAAGACATTAATTCCTTTTCTGAAGAGCAACTTTGTGCGATAGTTTCTTACTTTAGCGTGATTGAGCAGAATGCAGAAAAAATCAGAAGAGAATTAGAAAAAAGATTAGGAATTAAGTAAAAAAACTTCACATTTCAACCGCTAAAAATAGTCCCCAGAATAGCTCTCTCCAAATTTAAGAGCCGCTAAAGAAAACAAAATCTCAAATTCAGAAATCTAAGTTTAGAATCCCCAAGCTTCCTCTTGCTCCTGCCATAAGTCAGGAATTTCGTTAGTTACAATATCCTGTAGTCTCAGTGTTCTAGGTTCTGTGCCTTCCAAAATCCTATCAACAATTTTAGGAGATAGAAAATTTAGGTTAAAAACTTTACTCACATAGCCAGTAGTTAATTTTTCTTTTCTGGCAATATCAGCCAATGAGCTAACATTATTAGTCTCTAGCATAGATTTCCATTTGTGAGCTTTAGCAATAGATTTAAGGAGCTTTGAATCAAAATTCCTTGGAACATCTTCTCTGCGACTCTCTATACCTTGCGGTGTAATAATCATCGCTGTGCCGCCGCGTTTCTTGATGTCTAGAGGAATAAAAATATTAATGGTCGCCTGTTCAATTGTTAAAATATTTTCTGTCATATTATTCATTTAATTCAGTTGATAACGATCCAAGGCCTTCTTTAAAAATTCTGACATTTAAACCATTGGGCCTCACTTCCACATTTTTAACCAAAAGACCGATGATTCTTGCTTGTTCGGCTGGAAATAGCTCATCCCAAACCTTTCCAATTTGCTTAAAAGAGTTGATGACAACTTCCTCAGTAACTCTGCCACCTGATTGAGCAATCGTGTTAACAATTATTTCCGGTTTTTTTAGTATTTGTAGAACCTGACTAGTTACCAAATTTTCTGCCTCATTTGCAGCTAATCTTCCAATCGGACAGTTTTCATTATCGCCTTTCACTTTTGAGGGACATATATAGTAACGATATCTAGTACCTTCTTTGGCAGTATAAGTTGGTATCATTTTTCTGCCGCATATTCCACAATAAATCAAACCTTTTAAAAGAGGAGCTACAGTGAGTCGCGAAACAGGAGTTATTATTTGATTCTCTAATGGGCGAGTAAGAATTGCGCTTACCTTATTCCAAACTTCATCAGAAATTATTGCTTTATGAAGACCTTGATAGCGTGATTTTTTGTGATCAATCATGCCAATATAAAGCGGATTTTCCAAAGCTCTTTTTATGGTTTGAATATTAAATTTTTTACCTACCTGCACATTTCCTTTTTTTGATACCCAGCTTTTAGTAGTAAAACCGTGTTTATTCATTTCTCTAGCCGTTTCCAGCGGAGATTGATTTTCAAGAAAAGTATTAAAAATATTTTTGACAACTTTTGCCTCATCTTCGTTTACACTTAATTTTCCTTCGTGGGCATTATAGCCAAGTGGAATAGTTCCGCCCATCCACATACCTTTTTTCTTAGAGGCCGCAACCTTATCTCTAATGCGTTCTGCAGTTAATTCGCGTTCATACTGAGCAAAGCTCATAATCATTCCAAACATCAATCTTCCTGCGGCAGTGGCGGTGTTAAAACTTTCTGTAACTGAAATAAAACTAACTTTATGCTGATCAAGAATCTCAACGATTTTGGTAAAATCAAAAAGCCTTCTACTTATACGATCAGCTCTGTAAACCACTACACAATCAATTTTACCTTCCTTGATATCCTGAAGCAGTCTTTTGAAAGCTGGTCTTTCCATGTTGCCGCCGGAATAACCACCATCATTATATTCAGTTGGAAGCAAAACCCAACCCTGATGTATTTGCGAAGCGATGTAATTTTCCGCTGCCAACCTCTGAGCATCAATTGAGTTAAATTCTTGCTCTAATCCTTCTTCGCTAGATTTTCTGGTATAAATAGCGCAGCGTAATTTTGGTTTTTCTTCTGTTTTTTCTTTCATTGTTTAAATCTAAAAAATTTAGGACCATTCCACCTTGTGCCGGTGATTTTTCTGGCAATTGAAGAGAGACTTTTGAATTTTTGTCCGTCAAATTCAAAACAATCTTTCAAAACCATTACTTCATACATTGTACCATTCCACTCGCGACAAATTTTGGTTCCTGTCATTAATTCGCTATGAGGTTTTGATAAACTATCACCATTGCTATTGGCAATTTGGAGGAGCTTATTTTTGTTTTTTTCAGGCAAGCTACCAATTGCCAATTCCTGCAATCTATAAGCAATTCGAGGGCGTAAAAATTCCACCCCGGAATTGGCTGCACATTTTTTAGGCATTATTTCATTGTAGATTTCCCTCATTTCGGCAGCCGGTTTATATTGCAGTTCTATAATTTGGCGGGAGATGCTTTTGCTCATAGTCTTATATGGTCTAAAGGGTTGATATTGCTGCTCCCATGAGTGCTTGGAAAATTATTATGATCAAGTGGAATCTGCTGATTTTTTAACATTCTTGCTTCTAGTCGCGAAATACCGGCAATCAGGATTGTACCGATTTCTGCTAATCTGTTTTTATGGGAGTCGGTTTTTTGCTGCTCTTTGGTTTGTGATTGCATGATTGATAATTTTTAATTGGATTAAGCCAATTAAATTATCGCAACATTGTTGAACCCGCAATCCGGCACAATTTGTTATGAGCTGTTTTATTCTGTTAGGGATCTGCTTTATTTTCTAACGAACATAAAAAAAGCTCCTTCAAAAAATGAAGGAGCTTTTTATTAAATTTTAAAATCGGGAACCACCACCACGCAAACAGCATGTTGACAGCCTATTCCCTCGAGGAGGTCTTGTATTCAGCGCAACTCCCGATTACCTCAATTCTCGTTAAGAAAGATTTTTTGGCAAGCAAAATTTATCTACTTACTACTCCTAGGTGGCCCTACTGAGTTAAAATCATAACGTTATGAATATAAAAAAGCTCATGCAAACAGTATGTGAATGCTCGAAGATGGGTATAAAATTCAGTACGATCAAGTTCGCAAAAATACCAAAAATATCGGATGAGGTAGCGATGCTGAAAGTTCGATGTAAAAGCCATGAAACCAATAGTTATCAATGCTTACTGTTTACGAAAAGGTGAACGTGAAACGGAGAAACAGAGACAAAAAATGGAGAAAAATAAGAAAAAATAGCGATATAGGATAGAGAAAGGTAAGCGTGAAATAAAAATCTAAATATCAGGAGAGGCTGTAAATACAGGGGCTGGATAGGGTATTAAAAAATCGGAGAATTGGGCAGAGATCGAGTTCGTAGTGGCGGTAGTGGCGGATGAGGTGAGATTCGAACTCACGGTAGGCATGAACCTACGGCAGTTTTCAAGACTGCTG
>CAMDMO010000034.1 GCA_945902255.1 Rickettsia typhi
TCTTGAAGGAATGTTTGGACATCTAAAAACTGATATTGGAATTCATAGAGGATTGACAAAAGAGAGGAGGAAAAAAGTGGTGAAATTTTTTCTGAAAAACTGGGGGGAGAAATGGGAAAAATAGCATCCCATTTTTTTAATTATGCCGACAACAATCCAGCTGGGCGTGGTTTGCAACCGCGCCCAAATGTTCATGCAAAAATTTAAAACACTCACAACTGCTTGGAATATTGTATTAACCCTTCAATTTTTCTTGTAACAAATCATTAACAACTGCAGGATTAGCTTGCCCCTTGGTTTCTTTCATAACTTGTCCAACAAAAAATCCAAAAAGCTTATCTTTTCCAGATCTGTAATCAGCAACCATTTGTGGATTTTTTTCAATCACATCGTCAATAACTTTTTTGATTGCACCAATATCAGAAACTTGTTTCAAGCCTTTAGATTCAACTATTTTGGCTGGAGAATCTCCTGTTTCAAGCATGAAGTCCAAAACATCTTTAGCAATTTTTCCAGAAATTTCACCACTTTTAATTAAGTCTAATAATTCGGCTAAATTATCAGCGCTAATTTTTAAATTTTCAAAATTAATTCCAAGCTTATTCATGCGACCAAATAGCTCTACTGTAAGCCACGTAACACATAATTTTGCTTCATGTTTTTGAATTAATTTTTCAAAATAAGCTGAAATTTCGGTATCTGCAGTAATTACGCCAGCATCATATTCAGAAATTTCTAATTCTCTTACTAAGCGCGCTTTCTTTGCTTCTGGAAGCTCTGGTAGAGATTTTTTTATCTCATCAACGAAGTTTTGTGACAATGTTAGCGGTGGTAAATCTGGATCTGGAAAGTATCGATAATCCATGGCATTTTCTTTACTTCTCATGGTGCGAGTTTCGCCAGAAATTGCATCAAATAAGCGAGTTTCTTGATCAATTATTCCGCCATTTTCTAGAATTTCAACTTGGCGTGCGGCTTCAAATTCAATAGCGCGCGAGATATTGCGAACAGAGTTTAGATTTTTTATTTCACATCTCGTGCCAAGTTTTTCAACTCCAACTTTACGAACTGAAACATTGGCATCGCATCTTAAATTTCCTTTTTCCATATCGCCGTCGGAAGTTTCAAGAGCGCGTAAGATTGAGCGAATTACTTTTACATATTCGCAAGCTTCAAATGGACTTCTAATATCTGGCTTTGAAACAATTTCCATTAAGGCAACACCAGAGCGGTTTAAATCAATTAAAGAAAGAGTAGGGTGTTGATCATGCATTGATTTTCCAGCATCTTGTTCAAGATGAATTCTTTCAATATTAATGCGCTTTTTAGAATGATCTTCCAGCGCAATCTCAACAAAACCATCTTCAACAATTGGCGTAAAAAATTGTGAAATTTGATAACCTTGAGGTAAATCTGGATAAAAGTAATTTTTGCGATCAAAAAAAGATCTAAGATTTATTTTAGCATTAATGCCAAGCCCCGTTTTAACTGCTTGCTTAACGCATTCTTCATTAATTGAAGGCAGCATTCCAGGAAAACCAGCGTCAATTAAGGATACTTGGCTATTTTGTGGCGCGCCAAATTTTGCTGCGGCGCGCGAAAATAATTTTGATTGTGAAGCTACTTGCGCATGAATTTCGCAGCCAACTACAAGCTCGTAAGTATTGTTTTTACCTTTTATTGTGTAAGTCATTTATTCTATTCAATTATTTTCGCTCAAATCAGTGGCGTTAACTTCGCCATCAACATCCTCTCCGGTCTCTGCGTCATCAACTTCTTTGCGACCAGTATGAGCGATGCGAGCAACGGAAACAACGGTTTCGTCTTTAGTTTTAATTAAAGTTACACCTTGAGTATTTCTGCCAGTAATTCTAACTGACGCAACTTCGGTTCTAATTAAAGTTCCTTTGTTGGTAATGATCATTACTTGATCTTTTCCTTCAATTGGGAAGCTTGCAATTACATTTCCATTGCGTTTGGAAGTTATGATGTTGGTAATGCCAGACCCACCGCGATTGGTAATGCGATATTCATAAGCGGAAGAGCGTTTACCAAAGCCATTTTCAGTCATAGTGAAAATGAATTCTTCAGCGATTGCCATTTCTTCAATTTTAGATTGAGGTAATTCAGCATTTTTAATTTGTGGAATTGCTTTTGGCTGAATTAGTAAATCTTCCGAAGGATTTTCTTTTAAATTATTATTATGAGTTATCGCATCTCTAACTGATAAGCGATCTTCTAAGTCAATTTTTAAATATTTTTCTTTGATTTCAGAATCTTCGCCAGCATGTTTTAAAACAGACATAGCAATAACTTTATTACCTTTTTCAAGTTTTATTCCGCGAACCCCGGTAGAGTTTCTGCTTTGGAAAACTCTTAATTTTGCAACTGGGAACCTGATACATTTTCCATCTTTGGTGGATAACATAATATCATCAGCTTCATTGCACAGATTTACGCCAATTAAGGCTTCATCGCCCTCAAGCTTCATGGCAATTTTACCACTAGATCTAATATCAACAAACTGATCCATTGAATTTCTTCTAATATCGCCACCAGAAGTTGCAAAAATTATGCTTAGATCTTTCCAGCTTTCTTCATTTTCTGGCAAAGCAAGAATGGTGCTAATTTTTTCATTTTGCTCTAGTGGAAGAAGATTCACTAAGGCGCGACCGCGAGCTTGTGGATTTCCCAAAGGTAATTTATAAGCTTTAAGTTTGTAAACTTTTCCTTTATTTGAGAAGAACAAGATTGGTGTATGAGTATTAGCAACGAAAATGTCGGTTGCAATATCTTCGTCGCGCACATCCATAGCAGAGCGACCTTTGCCACCGCGTTTTTGAGTGCGATAAGCAGAAAGAGCGACGCGCTTGATATAGCCGTTCATCGTTCCAACTACAACCATGTCTTCTTTTGGAATTAAATCTTCAATATCAACTTCAAATTCAGAATCTTCGATGGTTGATCTTCTAGGTGTAGCAAATTGTTCTTTTACTTCAATTAATTCGCTTTTTACTAAAGCCATTAATTTTTCACGGTTAGATAAAAGCACTAGATATTCAGAAATTTCTGCTGCTAATAATTTTAACTCTTCATTGATTTTGTCCATTTCAAGGCCAGTCAAGCGAGCTAATCTCATTTCTAAAATTGCTTTTGCTTGCGCTTCGGTGAAATAGAACTTGCCATCTTTTACTACGTTTCCTTTATCTTGAACAAGCTTGATGATGGTTTCTACAATGCCTGATGGCCAGCTTTTAGCAAGTAATTTAACTTTAGCTTCTGCAGCATCTTTTGATTTTTTAATCAATTCAACAATTTCATCAATATTTGAAACTGCAACTGCCAAACCAATTAAAATGTGAGTTTTATCACGCGCTTTATTTAATAAGAAGTTAGTGCGGCGAATAACAATATTTTCTCTAAAACTAGTGAAAATTTTAATCACATTAAGCAAATTCAATAATTCTGGTTTGCCGTGATTTAGCGCTAACATATTTACGCCAAAGCTAGTTTGTAAATCTGTAAAGCTATAAAGTTGATTAATAATAACTTCTTCCATTGCATCGCGTCTAAGTTCAATAACCACGCGGATTCCATCGCGATCAGATTCATCGCGCAAATCGGTAATTCCATCAATTCTTTTTTCTTTTACTAAGTCAGCAATTTTTTCTACAAGCTTAGCTTTATTAACTTGGTAAGGAATTTCATTGATGATAATTGCAACTTTTCCACCACTTAATTTTTCAATTTTATGACGACCTCTCATGATTACAGAGCCGCGTCCAGTGCGCGATGCTGACTCAGAGCCGCTGCGACCTAAAATAATTCCACCAGTTGGAAAATCTGGGCCGGGAACAATTTTAATTAAATCTTCAATCGTGATTTCGTTGTTATCAATATAGGCTAAAACCGCATCAATTACTTCTCCTAAATTGTGAGGAGGAATGTTAGTTGCCATACCAACCGCAATACCGCCAGATCCGTTAACTAAAAGATTTGGAAATCTTGCCGGCATAACTTTTGGCTCTCTTTCGCTGCCGTCATAATTTGGAATAAAGTCAACAGTGTCTTTATCAAGATCTTCCAACATAGTGTGAGTCACTTTTTTCAAGCGAGACTCAGTATAACGCATTGCCGCTGCCGGATCATCATCAATTGAACCGAAGTTACCTTGACCATCAATTAATGGTAAGCGCATTGAAAAATCTTGCGCCATACGCACCAAAGATTCGTAAATCGCTGAGTCACCATGTGGGTGATATTTACCCATTACTTCACCGACAATTCTGGCTGATTTTTTAAATGGTTTATTATAGTCGTAATTTCCTTCATACATTGCATAAAGAATGCGGCGATGCACTGGTTTTAAGCCATCGCAAGCATCTGGAATAGCGCGCGCAACAATTACGCTCATCGCATAATCGAGGTAAGATTTTTTCATTTCAGAAATAAGACTTACCGACTGAATATCTTTGCCGGAAGCAACTTGGATCACGTTTGTCATTTTTGATTATTTATTGCAGTTTTAACACTAAAAAACCTTGTTTTAGTTACAGTTGTCTGGTAATTATCAGGCATTATTCATTCAAGTGCAAGAAAAAATCTTAAATTTTTTTATATATATTAAAAAACCAACAAACTAAATAAATTATGAAAATCGGCGTAACTGGAATTAGCGGCAAAATGGGCAAAACCATCGCTACTAAAATTTTACAAGATGCAATTGTTGAGCTGGCTGGTGGCTTAGTTAGGCAGGGCAGTGATTTAAGCGGAAAAGACTTATCAGAGTTTCTTGGATTTCCTAAGTCAGATGCAAAAATAATCTCAAATCTTGATCAATTTATTGCTAATTGTGATGCAATTATAGATTTCTCTTCTCCGGCTTTAAGTTTAGAAATCGCTCAAAAATGCGCTCAAGCTAAAAAAACACTAGTTTGTGGCACCACAGGATTTTCTGACGAAGAAAAGCAAAAATTTGCTGCTTGCGCCAAAGATGCAGTAATTATCTGGTCTTCTAATATGTCAGTTGGTGTAAATTTATTAATGAATTTAGCTGAAAAAGTTGCGGCAACTCTGCATGATGATTTTGATGCAGAAATTTTTGAAATGCATCACAAAGATAAAATTGACGCACCTTCAGGAACCGCTCTATCACTTGGTGCAGCCGTGGCGAAGGGCAGGGGAGTTGATTTAAAAGAAGTGGGAAATACTGCTAGATCTGGTAAAGACGCTAAGCGCGAAAAAGGTGAAATTGGCTTCTGTGCTTTGCGCGGCGGTGATGTAATCGGCGATCATACAGTAATTTTTGCAGGAGACGGAGAGCGTATAGAGTTAACCCATAAAGCTTCTAACCGCGATATTTTTGCCAAAGGCGCAATTAGAGCTGCAATTTGGGGAAGCGCGAAACAAGCTGGCTTTTATAGCATGAGAGATGTTTTAAATTAAAAGATCTTTTTCGCATTGTCGCCCCTGAACATTCGGTCGGGGGTAAAAATATTGTTGTTATTTTTAAGAAAAATTATAGAAGTTTAATCGCGTCTATTTGTCGCGTCTTGTCAAGTTGATCTAGGTCAATTTTTTTAATTATTTTATTTAGAGTTTTTATGTCGGGAAATGAACAAAGAATGGGTTTTTTACCTTTAGCAGTTGGTTCGGTTGCTGGAGTTGCAGCTGTTGCTGCCATGGTTCCAGCTGGCGCTGGTGCTTTTGCTATTGCTTTAGCTGGTTCAGCTGGAGCGGCGGTAGGAGCTTTTGTTGGTGGCACAACTTATGCTGCAGCTGCTAATTTTGTTCAAAAATTAACAAAAGGCAATAGCGCTAGTGATGTTGTATTATTTGGAGCTGGAAAAGCGGTGCAAAAAGCTTCAGAAAAGATTTATGGCGTTAAAGAAGGGGTTGGTATAAAACCAACAAGCGTGGAGCAACTCAGTGGCGACAAAGAAAATTCAAGAACCGTGTAAGTTTAAAAGATAATGCGCAATTAAAATCTAATAATTGCGCATTTTATTCTATAACCTTAACCAGCTTCGCTTTAATCCAAATTCTAAACTCATCAATATAATTAAACACTGCGGGCACCACCACCAGTGTTAATATAGTAGAAGAAATCAATCCTCCAATAATCGCCACCCCCATCGCAGTTCTTTGTGCAGCGCTTGCACTTACTCCAATTGCAACTGGCAGAGTTCCAAAAATTAAGGCAAAAGAAGTCATTAAAATTGGGCGTAAACGAATTTTGCCAGCCATTATTAAGGCTTCCGATCTTGATTTTCCTTGTTCCATTAAATGATTGGTAAAATCAATTAATAAAATTGAATTCTTTCCAGAAACGCTAATTAACATAAAAATTCCCAAAAAGGTAAATATATTTACTGATTCTTGTGTTACAAATAATGCCAAAGCCGCTCCGCAAAAAGCCAAAGGAAGTGCAATTAAAATTGTTAAAGGAGTAACGAAAGATTCGTAAAGACTGCTTAAAATTAAATAAATAAACAGAACTGACATTATCATTGCAAAACTCATCGAGCTTGACATTTCTTGCATATTTTCCGAATCACCAGAAAAGCTATAACGAATATCGGAAGGGGTTTTTAAATCTCCATCTTCCATCATTGCAATTGAGTCATTGATAACATCTCCAAGTCCATAACCTTTTGCCACGCTTGCGGTTAATTGAATATAGCGACCATGGTCTTTGCGATTAATAGTGGCAGCTTCTTGACCAGATTCACCAGTTGCAATATCTGAAAGTTTTATCAATCTTTGGTTAACATTCGGCACATAATAATTAGCAAAATTTGTCTGTAAATTGCGCTGCTCTGGTTTTAGGCGCACCCTAACATCATATTCTAAACCATTTTCACGAAATTTAGTTGGTGTATATCCCTCAATATATCCCCTTAACTCATTTCCCACTAATTGACTATTAACTCCATAAGTTTTTGCTGCCTTGTCTTTTACTAAAACACGAAACTCGGTGCGAGTATTTTTATTACTAGCATCAACATCTTTTAGGCGCGGATCTTGTTTTAATTTATCATAAATTTTGTCAGCATATTCTTCTAATTCATTTTGGTTTGTGGAAACTAAAAATAAATTAAATGGTTGTCCGCGAGAAGCGCCGCTAGATGGGTCATAATCTTTTACAATTGGATTTGCAAAGGCAAAATCTTTTATTTGTAAACGCAATTTATCCTTAAAATCAGAGGTAGAAATTCTGCGATCTTTTTTTAATCTAATATAAATATCGCCTCTATTTGATTGGGAAGTTCCGCTGCCAATCGACATTGCGGATAATTCAACTTCTTTATTAGTGTGAATAATTGCATCAATTTTTTGCGCAGTATCGTAAGTTGCATTAAGGCTTGAATCGGCTGACAATTCAAGGCCAACGCTAACTTCGCCATTATTACTTTCCGCTAAATAAGTTTTTGGAACAAATTTAAAAGCCACTAAACTCAGAAATAAAATTCCAAAAGTAAATAATAGAATTTGTTTCGGATTTTTAATTGAGAAGATCAAAATCTTTTCATATTTCTCTTCAAGATAAAATTGAAATTTTTCAAATTTTAACAAAATTCTTTTGATAAAAAAATCACCTTCTTGCTGGGTAATTCTTTGAATTTTTTTACCAGATAAATAAGCGCAAAGCACCGGAATAATAGAGATTGCAACAAATAAACTAACCATCATAGAAAAGGCGATAGTTAGTCCAAATTGCCGCAAATATTGCCCAACAATTCCTTTCATAAAAGAAATCGGTGTAAATACCGAAACCACAACCAGAGTAATTGCAGTTACTGCCATCATAATCTCGCGAGTTGCTTCTATTGAGGCTTGCTTAGCATTCATGCCTTCTTCAATTTTGCGATAAATATTTTCTACAACTACAATTGCATCATCAACCAAAAGCCCAACCGCAAGGCTTAAAGCAAGTAAAGTAATTACATTGATTGAAAAATGCGCGACATACATAACTATAAAAGCGCCAATTAAACAAATCGGCAAAGAAATTGCGGTGATTATTGTGGCTCTTGTGTTTCCAAGAAAAAAGAAGACGGTTAAAATGGTTAAAATAATTGCAATTGTAATGGTTTCATAAACATCGTTAACGTTATTTTTAATATATTTGCTGGCATTTTTAACCTCTTTAATTTCAGGCGCGCCCTCCATTTTAGAAAGTTCCAAGCGCATTTTTGCAACTTGCGCATTAACCCCTTCAACAACTTTAATAATATTTGAATCTGATTGACGATATACATTAATAAACAAAGATTTTTTTCCATCTACAAAGGCGCGAGAAGTCTCGTCTTCTAAGGTATCTAAAACTGTTCCAAGGTCAGAAATTTTTGTTGGAACTTCATTTGAATGAAAATTTATAATTACATCTTTAATTTGATCGATGTTGTTAAATTCGCTGGCGCTTCTAAATACAACTTCTGTATTTGCTGAGTCACTTTTGCCAATTGGAACATTTTCTCCAGAAATCATTAACTGGTTTTTAACCTGTGATAGCGGCGTTTCGCGCAGTTTTAATAATTTTTGATCTAGCAAAACATGAACTTCTCTTTTGCGAGCGCCTACAATTTCCACCATGCCAACGCTGCTAGCCTGCTCCATTCTTGGCGTAATATATTGATCGGCTAAATCGAATAATTTTCCTTCTGATAAATTTGCGGTAATGGCAAATGTTATAATTGGCTGATCTGCGGGATCAATTCGGCGAATTATCGGCTCGTTAATATCTTCTGGCAATTTCGGCTTTGCTTGATTTACCTTGTCACGAATTTGCTGTTCGGCATATTTAATATCAGTTCCTTGATAAAGATTAACCACAATTTGGCTAGTATCTTTCAAGCTTTTAGAAGTCACATTTTTAATGCCAGCAACCTTACTAACTTGCTCTTCAAGAGGTTTTGTAACCAGAGCCTCAATTTCAGATGGTGCGGCGCCTTTATAAGTTGTGGAAATAAAAATAGTTGGAATTTCAATATTAGGAAATAAATCAACATTCATCTTATTAAAACAGATCAAGCCAACAGTTATAATCACAGCCATAATGCTGGTAATAAATGCCGGGCGCTTGATTGAAATTTCAGTAATATTCATTTATTTATGGCTGATATAATTTTTGATCCGCAACTGCTTCTAACATTTTATCGGCAATTTGAATCGTTGTAAGTTGTGAATTAGAATAATCTTGCTCAAATAATAAAACTTGATAAGTGCTGGTACGACCTTGCTTCAAGCGATATCTCTCATTTTCTAACTTTGCTTTTTGCACCGCTTCAATTGATTGTGCTAATTTTAAATTCTCTTTATAGATTGCTAAATTTTGCACCAAATTTTGCCAATCATTTTCTTGATCAAGAATTTTTTGACGATAATTTGTTTTAGCTGCAGATGCGGTCTCTCTATCTCCCTTTCTGATATCAGAAGTATTAAAAAAGTTAATTGGCGTTGAAAAGTTTAAGCCAACCATTCCAACCCTCCCAACTTGCGCAAAGGAGTTATTGATGGCTTGATTATTGCCACTCTGAACTTGGTTTACCGAATAAGATCCATATAAGTTAAGACTGGGTTTGTTATTTTCTTCATCAAGTTTAGCGGCGGCCACAGCAGCTTTCATGCTAGCTTCTTGCGCTTTTACATCATAACGATTTTCAGCTTTAATTTTTGGCACTAAAAAATTTTGTAATTTTGCAAGATCAAAATCGCCGAGATTTTCCGACACTTCAACTGAGTCAATATAACGATATCGATTAAAATTTCGTGCAGCAATATTGCGATCATTTTCCGCCTGCTTTAAAGCAAGTTTTTTACTTTCAAATAGCGCTTTAGCCTGCAATACATCAGCTTTTTCGCCCAAATTCATTTTTTCTCTTTTACTAACGTAAGTCAAAATTTGTTCAGCACTTTTTAGTGCGGTCTCCTGTATTTTGGCAGCGCAGCGCGTATAAACCAACATCCAATAAGCCTTTTCTGCCGCAACTAAAGATTGCAGAGATACTGATTTGGCTGATAATTTTTGTGACTCATTAGAAAAGTAAACAGAATCTTGTGAGGCCTGAGTAGCAGAGCCAAGCAAATTTTGCCACAATGGAATTGTCACTGCTATTTTTGGAATCGCTTGATAGTTAGAGGCTGCCAAGCTTGGATTTGGAGCGGCAGAAGTATTTAACCCCTTATAAGTAATGTGATTTAATGTGTAAGAAAGTTGAGTGTTAATACCAAAAGTTGAGGTTTGCGAAAGTCCAACTTGGTTAGATTGGGTATAAGTCTCATTATAACGAAATATCTGTAATGCTTGATTTTGCTCAGCAAAACCACTTTGAGTGCCTGCCGTTAATATAACGCCAGTTACTAGTTTCGCTTTTTTCTTTAATAATTCATAGGCTTGCGAATTTTGTTCAGCTGCAAGATAAGACAAGTTTTGATTTTTAACTTGAGATAAATATTCTTCTAGTGGCAGATTTGGAAGATCTTCAGCCGCAATAGAATTCACGCTATAAAAAAGAATAATAACAAGTGAAAATAAGGCTTTTTTAAATTTAAACATTTTTAAAATTTTCGATGGAAATAATTTTAAACAAGATTGCAGAAATTTTTTCAAAACAAAAGCAAAAAAATTTATTTCCTAAAAAAATTGCCGTGGCAGTTTCTGGTGGCTGCGATTCTTTGGCGCTAACCTTAATTTTAGATGAATTTTGTAAAAAAAATAAAATTATTTTATATGCGGTAACAATCGATCATAAAATGCGCAAAAGTTCTGCCAAAGAAGCAATTGGGCTTGGAAAAATTTTGAGCGATAAAAAAATTAACCATAATATTTTAACCTCCAAGAAGACGAAAAAAATAGAATCAAATATTGAGTCAAAGTTGCGCGAAATGCGCTACGAAATGCTCTACGAATTTTGCCAAGAAAATAAAATCGAATATTTATTTCTTGGTCATCACATTGGCGATGTAGCAGAAAATTTTTTAATTCGCTTATTTCGCGGCAGCGGTCTAGATGGGCTTTCAACAATGTCTGAAATTTTGCAATATCAAAAAATTAAACTCATCAGACCTCTTTTAGATATTACTAAAGAAGAGTTGCAAAATTTTTTACAAAAGCAGCAAATTAAATGGTTTGAAGATGAAACAAACAATGATGAAAAATTTTTGCGCAATAAAATTAGAAATTTTTTAAACTCATTTGAAGAAAAAAATTTAATTCAAAAAAGAATTAAAAAAACTTCTGATGAAATTTCTAAAATGCGCGATGTTTTTGATGAAGAGATGTTAGAAGAAGCCATGAAAACACTATCTTTCCAAGATAATAAATTTTATCTTAATTTAGAGAAATTTAAAAAAATAAAGCCAGAAATTGCGCTAAAAATTTTCGCGCTAACAGTAATTGAAGTGAGTGGTAAAATATATAAACCAAGGCTAGAAAAATTAAAAAAATTCTATGATTGGATTCTGTTTGATGAAAGTCACAAACTCCGTGATTTTTATGGATCTAAAGCCAAAAAATCAGATAAAAATAATCTAGTAATTTTTGGTTCTAAAGATATAGAGTTCCGTACGATTTTAAAAAAAATAAAATAATAAATGAAAATCGCTCCATTTCAAATCGATAATTACATACAAAAAATTGCCTCTGAAAAAATTGCTGGATGCTTAATTTTTGGACCTGAAGAAGCTTTAATTAATTATCGTTTTAATCTAATTGCGGCGAAAATTTCTCCTAATTTATCAGATCCATTTTTAGTAGTTAATATAAGCAAAGAAAGGCTCTCGCAAGATAAGTCACTATTAATTGATGAATTTTATTCTTTTTCAATGCTTGGTGGAAGAAAATTAATCTTAATAAAAGACTGCGACGCCAATGTTATAGCGGCAGTAAAAACGCTTTTTGAAGATGTAAATTTTGCAGAAAAGAGTGAAAATTTTTTATTAATTCAAGCTGGAGATTTAGATAAAAGTTCGGTTTTGAGAAAGATATCCGAAGACAATCCAAGCTTTGCGGCAATTGCTTGTTATGAAGATGATGAGCGCGCAATTAAGAATTTTATTGCTAGTGAATTAATCAAGAGACAAATAAAATCAAGCCCTCAAATCATTGAGCAGCTTTTAGAAAAATTAGGAAAAAATCGTCAAACAATATTGTCCGAGCTTGATAAAATCTCGCTTTTTTTAGGTGATAATAAAAATTTAACTCCAGAACTAATTAATAAAATCAGTAATTTAGAAGCGGAAACTTCTTCTAATGAATTTATAATGAATTTCGCTGCAAAGAGATTTGACGCGGCTTTAATAAAGGCTGAAAAGCTATTTAATGATGGTTTTGAAGCTATAACTTTAATTCGTTTTTTAAGTAATTATCTGCAGAAGCTTTATCAGGCAAGGCTTGAAATTGAAGTTAATAATATAGATTTTGAGTCAGCTGTAAAATCTCAAAAGCTTTTTTTCAAAACAGAAGTTGAATTTCGCAAACATTTAAATATAGTTTCTTTAGATTTTTTAGTAAAAAATTTACAGTTACTTGAAGTTTTGGAGCTAAAAATCAAAAGTTCTCAAATATCCTCCAAGCTTTTGTTTATTGGTTTTATACAAGATTCTTTTGAGGCGCTTTAAGTTATTTTAATTTATTTAATAAAAGCTGCTTGACAAAAAAGAAATAGGTGGCTAAATTATTGCTCCTTCAAATTTCTTATTTGGAAATGTGTCGAAGTGATTTTGATTTTGATTTTTCAGAAGTCCTTTATTTAGATGTAGCTTAAACAGCTGTCACTAAACTTTTCGGGTTACTAAATTTTTTAAAGTTCAAAGTTCGTTGTTTTTTATCGTGAATAGTTGTGTTTATGCTTTTTTTTAAAAAAAGCAAAATGAGAAAGATAAAGGCGATAGTCCACTTGGACTATCTCTTTAGGTCTTTGAAAAATACAAACTAGTTTTGTATCTCAATAGTCAACTGTAAGAACATTTATGTTTTTACTTTATGTCAGATTCTAAAGAGTCAAGTCAGACAAATTCTCAAAACTTGAGAGTTTGATCCTGGCTCAGAACGAACGCTGGCGGTATGCTTAACACATGCAAGTCGAACGGATATAGCAATATATTAGTGGCAAACGGGTGAGGAATATAGAGGAATCTTCCCAGCAGTAAGGAATAACTTTGGGAAACCAAAGCTAATGCCATATATCACCGAGCAATCGGGAAAGATTTATCGCTGTTGGATG
>CAMDMO010000035.1 GCA_945902255.1 Rickettsia typhi
TAGCATTTTTGGCATAAGAATTCTTTCCATCGAAACAAAAGACACGACGCTTTCATCAATTTCTTGTAATTCTTCATCTTCGAACAAAGATTCTTCAACACTTTCAGCTGAATCTTCTATGATTGCAGTTATGTCTTCCTCGGTGTTTGTTGGTGTTTCTGCTTGTTCAATATTTTCATTATTTTTAATCATTTCTTCCAATTCAGAATTGTAAGTTTCATCAATTCTAATAATGTCGCGAAGCAAGATTGTGCCGTTAGCAAGGCCATTATACCATTCAATAAAATGGCGCATAATAATCGGGCTTTGGTAAAGTGATTTTATAGTTTTATTGCGCCCTTCTTCAATGCGCATTGCAATTGAAACTTCATCTTCGCGAGTTAAAAGCTTTACGGTGCTCATCGATTTAAGATAAGTTTTAACCGAATCTTCACTGCGTTTTTGGCTTTTTTCTTCATCTTTTGCCGCTAAACCTTCTTCCAATAATCTTTCTAAATCATCTTCTTTTTCAACAATTTGAATTTTGAATTCGGTTAGAATATCTAAGATGCGATCTAGCTTTTGTGAATCAAGCTCTGAATCAATATTTTCATTAATTTGATCGTGAGTTAAAAAACCTTGTGATTTACCAAGAGCTAATAATTTTTTTAATCGATCAGCCAATTCATTAGAAAGTTTTTTTCCTTCTTCGTCTTTTCTAAGTAAGGCAGATTTTACGCCTTGAATTAATTGGAATTTTTCTGCTAAGGCTTGAGTTCTATCGTTAATTGGAGTTTTAACTTTCAGCTTTCTTGGCGCTTTTTCTTTTTTAACTTTAGGTAATTTTTTTTCTTTAACTTTTTTTACCTTTTTTTCTTTTAAAATTTTTTTAGTAATTTTTTTTTAAGATTTTTTAATTGGTTTTTTTTCAATTTTTTTTGAAACTAATTTTTTTGATACAGCTTTAGTTTTAACGATTTTTTTTGTTGGTTTTGTAATTTTAACGGGTTTTTTTACAACCGCTTTAGTCTTTGATTTAGATGGCTTGACAGCTTTTTTATTTTTTGCGGGCAAAGATTTTTTTGGCGCAGGTTTTTTAGTTGCAGTTTTTTTAGCTACTATTTTTTTTGCCGGAATTTTTTTAGCCACCACCTTTTTTACAACTGCTTTTTTTGCTATAATTTTTTTAGCCACAACTTTTTTAGTTACAGATTTTTTTACCACTGCTTTGTTAACTTTTTTCTTTTTAGCCATATTTTTTCCTTATATAATTTTTTTCAATTATTTTAGACGCTGCCTACATTAACTCTTTTTCCAAGGACAAAATCACTTGCTCGAGAGAGTTTTTATAGTCAAAAATTTCCTTAATTTTTTGGTTCGTAATTGCGGTCTGATGAGTTTCAATCTCATCAATTTTGCTCAAAGATTCTTTATATTGAAAATCTACCTGAAGTAATAAATCTTTCATAAGTAGAATACGAAATTTAGTTAATGCTAAGTCTAGATCACTTATCTTAAGGCTTGCAAGGATATTTTTAATTTCGCCAATATCTTTAGCAAATTCTGACTCTTTTATTGCTTCAAGCAGCTCATTATCTAACAAATCTGGGTTATTTTCAATAACTTCTATCACTAATTCTTTTAGCTGAGTTAAATGTTTGCTGGTTAGCCTAACTTCTTTTATGTCAAAATCATTGTCACGGAAGCTTGCCAATTGAGGCATCTTGACAATTAGTGCAATAATATTTTTCGCTAAATTATCACCAATATTACCGGCTGATTTAGCATAAATTTGACTAGTAAAATCAGTAATTTTTGGCAATTTGCCCTGATTTTGTTCCTTGTTTTTGCTATTTGAGCGGCTTTTTCCTAAGGAAAATAATAAATCTTTAAAAAATAGAGAAAAATATTTTTTAGAAGAATTATCGTGAATCATTTCAATTTTTGCTGATAAATTTGCTTCTATTTTTGCTTTATTTTCAGCGGTAATTTTGCCATTTTTATCAATTCCAAGCTCAATTAGTGCGAAGTGAAACAAGCTTTCAGAGAGTGGGGTGGCATTATTAAAGATTTTTTCTAACTCATGCATGCCAAAGGTTTTAACAAAATCATCGGGATCCATTTGGTTTGGCAAAAATGCAAAAGCGATATTTTTTTTTGCATTAATTAGAGGTAAAGCAATTTCAGAAACTCTTTTAGCGGCGCGAATTCCCGCGGCATCGCCATCTAAACAAATTACAATTTTATCGGTGATATAAAAAAGCTCTTTTAGATGCTCTTGACCCAATGCCGTTCCAAGGCCAGCAACAACATTTTCAATGCCATTTGCAAAAAGCGAAATTGCATCCATATAACCTTCCACAACCACGGCGTAAGTTTTGGTAAATATAGCTTTGCGAGCTAAAAATAAATTATAAAGAGTTTGATTTTTTTTAAAAATCTCAGTTTCTGCAGAGTTTAAATATTTAGGCAAATCATCGCCCAAAGACCTTCCACCGAAGGCAATTACGCGGTCTTTTTTATCGGTAATTGGAAAAATAACTCGATTGCGAAATTTATCGTAAAATTTATTTTTTTCATTTTTCCCAATAATTCCGGTTCTAAAAATTTCCTCATCGGTAAAATTTTGAGACTTTAAAAAATTAACTAAATTTTCATAAGAATTTAGAGCAAAACCAAGGCGAAATTTTTGAGCTATCTTAGAATTTAAACTTCTTTTGCCCAAGTAAGTTCTAGCCTCTTTACCATTGTCGCTATAGAGATTTTCTTCAAAAAATTGACTGATTTTTTGTAAAATTAAATAGTCGCGATCAACTTGATTTTCTTTAACTTCGTCAAATTTTACTTGTGGAATTGGAATGCTGAAATCATTGGCTAATTTAGTGACTGCATCAACATATTCAAAGCCTTCGCTATTCATTACGAAGCTTATAATATCGCCATGCGCTTGACAGCCAAAGCAGTGATAAAATCCTTTTTGATCGCTAACCGTAAAAGATGGAGATTTTTCATTGTGAAATGGACACAGACCTTGAAATTCCTTGCCGCGCGCTTTTAGCTTTACTTTTTTTCCTACTACTTCAGAAATAAGAATTGATGAGCGTAATTTTTCTGGAAATTCTTTTGGAAAGCGCATGTGGCTAATAATTATAGTTCCAAACTATATCAAAAAATGTCATTATTAAAGAAAATCCAATTGGAATTGTAAAATTATCATCAATCTTGAATAGACTAGGGCGCGACTCAATTATGGTGACGCAAAATAATGCAAATAAACCAATTAAATAGAACCAAAAACGACAATGAAAAATTCCGCCACAAATTAAAATAACAATAAAACCGCTAATAAAAAAAGCCGCTGCGCCAGAAAGTGATTTTTCAAAAAATGCTTGGCTAGGAATGCTTTTCCCAACTAGAGCCGCTAGGCCATCTGAAATAACTAAAATTGTAAAAGCGGTAACTGCAATTTCTTCTCTAAAAAATAAGAAATTAATACAGGTTGCAAGCCCAACCCAACTGGCACCACAAAGTTTTTTGCCATCAAGTTCGTGATCTCTTAAAATTGGTCGAAAAATTTTTACAAATAAGTTTTGAATTTTAGGGTGATCATTTCGCAAATAATCGAGAGAAATTACAAAAGCAGAAACGGCGCCAAATATTAAAAGGCTTGGCCATTTTCCGAGTGTAGAAAATAAAATTGGTACTAAAATCAATAAAAAATGTATGATTTTGCGATAAAGCTCATTTTGCAGATTCATTTTCTTTCTGAATATTTTGTTGAGGAAGGTCTTGATAGAGAACCACTTCATTTTTTCCGGCATAGCCCAAAACCTTGCGGGCTTGTTCATCTAACAAGTCTATATCTAGAGACTGTAAATTCATGCCATCCACCATATTTTTTTTGGCATTTCTTTTTGCCAAAAGTTCTTGCTTGGTATGTTCTTTATTTTCGATTTGTTTTTTTAGAACTAGATATTCAACAAAACCTTTTTCACCAAAAATAGTAATCAAAATAAAATAGAAAATAATTACAAAAGCAGTGAAATAGCTGATAAAAAGCGTTCTCGTGATGTTGTGATTTTTAACAAAATTATATAATGATTTTGAAAACACGCCTTTGATTTTAAGTTGTTTTTACTTACAGAGTGTTAAAACTCCGCGCTTAAGAATCATCCTTCGACAAGCTCAGGATGACTTCGAGATTTGTATTGCAGCAGACTCGAAGTCATCCTGAGCTTGTCGAAGGATGATTCTCTTGTCGAAGGATGATTCTTAAGCGCGGAGTTTTAACACTCTCTTTTTATTGGCTTTTTTTAAAACAAACTTCTTTCGCTGCAGCAATTATATCACTCGTTTTTGGTAAAGCTAATCTCTCAAGATTCGCCGCATAAGGAAGTGGCGCATCTACTGAGGCTAGTTTTTTAACTGGAGCGTCAAGATAATCAAAAGCTTCTTCCATTAAGATTGAAGCGATTTCACTGCCAATTGAAGCGAATGGAAATCCTTCTTCAACGGTAATGCAGCGACTAGTTTTTTTCACTGAATTAATAATGGTTTCACGATCAATTGGACGAATAGTGCGCAAATCAATTACTTCGGCGCTAATACCTTGTAGGGCAAGTTCTTCTGCGGCTTCAAGTGCATATTTTACAACCAAAGAAAATCCGATAATTGTTACATCACTTCCTTCTCGCAAAATTTTTGCCTTACCAATTTCAACCAAATGATCTTCGTCATATTCTTCTTCAAAAGAAAATCCGTAAGTAATTTCATTTTCTAGAAAAATAACAGGTGCCTTATCGCGAATTGAGGCTTTTAATAATCCTTTTGCATCAGCTGCGCTGTAAGGAGCGACAACTTTTAACCCTGGAGTTGCTCCATACCAAGCGGCGTAACATTGAGAATGTTGCGCGCCAACTCTTGAAGCTGCGCCATTCGGGCCACGAAAAACAATCGGGCATTTTACTTGTCCACCTGACATATAGTGAGTTTTGGCGGCGGAGTTTATGATTTGATCAATTGCCTGCATTGCAAAGTTGAAGGTCATAAATTCAACTACGGGTTTTAAGCCGGCAAATGCTGCGCCAACGCTTATTCCAGCAAATCCATGTTCGGTAATTGGGGTATCAATCACTCTTTTTGCGCCAAATTCTGCTAAAAGACCCTGAGTAACTTTGTAAGCGCCGTTATATTCAGCCACTTCTTCGCCAATAACGAATACTTCAGGAGTTGATCTCATTTCTTCTGCCATGGCTTCTCTTAAAGCCTCTCTAACTGTTAGTTTTCTCAGCATGTGTTTATTTTAAATTAATTATAAATTTCAGTCATAAGTTCGCTTTCATCTGGCTCCGGAGAGTTTTTGGCGAACTCAACTATTTCATTAACTTCACTTTTAATTTCATCATCAATTTTTTTAATATCAGACTCGGTGGCAATTTTATTGTTTAAAATATGTTCGCGAAGCCCGTCAATTGGGTCAGAATCTTTTTTATCATTCAATTCTTCTTTGCTACGATAAGTTGCAGGATCAGACATTGAGTGACCGCGATAACGGTAAGTATCCATTTCTAATAAAATTGGACCATTTCCAGATCTAACAAAATCAACAGCTTTTTGACCTTCTTTAATTACTTCAAAAATATTCATACCATTGATTTTATATCCTGGGATATTGAATCCGATTCCTCTTTTATAAAGTTCATCAATTGAAGATGAGCGTTTCAGAGAAGTTCCCATGGCATAGTGATTATTTTCAATAATAAATAACACTGGTAAATTCCATAATTTCGCCATGTTGAAACTTTCGTAAACTTGCCCCTGATGAGCTGCGCCATCGCCAAAATAGCAGTAAGTTACATTATTATTGCCGCGATATTTATCAGCAAAAGCTAATCCAGCGCCAATTGGAACGGAAGCGCCAACAATTCCATGTCCGCCATAAAAATGTTTTTCTAGGTCAAATAAGTGCATTGAACCGCCTTTTCCTTTGGAAGAGCCGTCTTTTCTTCCTAAAAGTTCAGCCATAATTTTCTTTGGATCTGATCCAACTGAAATCATGTGACCATGATCGCGATAAGTAGTAATTACTTTATCACCTTCTTTCATAGTGTTATGCATGCCGCAAGCAATTGCTTCTTGGCCGATATATAGGTGACAAAAACCGGCGATTAAGCCCATGCCATAAAGTTGACCAGCTTTTTCCTCAAAGCGTCTAATTAAAAGCATTTCGCGATAAAATGCCAATAGCTCTGATTTGGAAAATTCTTTTTTAGTTCCTTCTTTTAAAGAGGAAGATTCGGATTTTTTAACCATTTGATCTTTTTTATAAGTTTTAGTTTCAAAAAGTAAGGCGAGCCTTCTAGTATAGCAAAATTAAAAGTCAAAATCTATGTTTTTTTAAGGATAGCTTAAAACAACGCTATTTGATTGTTATGGTTTTAATGTTTAATCTCTAAAATCAATGTCTCAAGGCCCCAAAAATAATCTTAGATATTAATCCATTTAACATTCCAAAAAGAGCTGGGCCAAATTCAATTATTCCAATTGCCATTATTACCATGGATGCAATTACAATGGTATATTTTGCAAGATTTTGTAAAATCAACTTCTTAAACATGCCAGTTTGATCAAATTTTGCAGCCTTGTTGCGCGATTCTTTTTTTGCTTCTTCTAACTTTTCTTCATCTGTCATTTCTTCTTGTTCAGTTGTTTCAGATCCTTCGGCTACATCTCCTTCTTGTTTAATTTGCGTTTTTGGCGAATTGCTGTTAGATTTTTTGGCGTTATTTTTTTTGTTAGATTTATCCTTAATCTGCTTTTTCATAAAAGATGAAAGCGATTGCTGATTTTTTTCTACCATGATTATATCTAAATTAGAGTTATATCATTTCCTATTTGTAATCGTGCTTTTAGACCAAAAAAATAAAACCTATAAAAAGCGCAATTAAAAATTAGAAACGGTATTAGAAATGACAAAAAATCTTACTAAATTAAAATAAAAACTCAAGTGTTGGAATCTTTTTTAATTAAGCCATTTGCGGCTTTAATGCTGATTAGTTGCTCCTGCTCACTATTGGGAGTTTTTGTATTATGGAAAAAGCTGTCTTATTTTGGAGATTCTCTCTCGCATTCAATTTTGCTCGGCCTTTTACTCGGAACGATTTTTGGATTTAATCAAATTATAGCCTTGGTTTTATTTGCAATTATTTTTGCTTTTCTAGTAGGGCTAAATTTGCAAAATAAATATTTTTCAAAAGATACGATTATCGCCATTTCCTCTTATTTTTGTGTGGCTTTAGCAATAGTTTTGAATGATATTTTGGTTAAAAATTTTAATTTTATCGCTTATATTTTTGGCGATATATTAACAGTTGGAGATCAAGAGATTCAAGTGCTAACAATAATTGTCGTCACTACAATTATGTTTGTAATATTCGCCTTTAATAAAATTTTGTTAATAAATATTAATCGTGATTTAGCTAAAATCAGTAAAATTAATTGTGAGTTATGGAATTTTTTATTCCTAATATTATTGGCAATAACAATAGCTTTGTCAGTTAGAATTGTTGGAATATTTTTAATGACCGCGCTTCTAATTTTGCCCGCCGCAATTGCGCGAGTTTTTTCTATTTCTGCAAAGCAAATGATGGCATTTAGTCTGTTAATTTCATTGATTGTTTCTAGCTTTTCTTTTTATGTGGCAAATAGCTATAATTTGACAATTAGTGCAATTGTAATTGTGTTTCTTTGTATGATTTTTATGTTTAGTTTAATGATTAAAAAATTTATCCATCATGGTTTATAGTAAAAAAACCGCAGTTGTTTTATTCAATCTTGGCGGGCCAGATAAAATAGAATCGGTGAAGCCATTTTTATTTAATTTATTTAATGACAAGGCTATAATTAGCCTAATTCAGCCATTTCGCTTCTTATTAGCTAAGTTTATTTCTTCAAGAAGGGTAAAAAAAGCAACCAAAATTTATGAAATGTTGGGAGGCAAATCTCCGCTGCTAGACATTACAATATCACAAGCACACGCCCTAGAAAGAGAGCTGTCTTTTGCTGGTGATTTTAAAGTTTTTGTTGCGATGAGATATTTTCATCCATTTGCAGAAGAGGCAATAAAAGAAGTAATAAAATATGATCCAAGCCAAATAATTTTATTACCACTTTATCCGCAATTCTCTAGCGCTACCTCTGAATCATCTTTGCTTGATTTTATCAAAAAATTTTATCAAAAAGCAAAAAAAAGTAATAAAAAAATTCCCGCTAAAATTGTTTGTTGTTATCCAGAAGATCCTGAATTTGTTAAGTCTCATGCCTTGTTAATAAAGCAAACAATTTTGAAGTTTTATGAAAAAAATCTTGAAGATTTTCGTTTTTTATTTTCAGCGCACGGATTGCCACAAAAGCTTATAAATGCTGGAGATCCTTATGTTTTTCAAGTTACAAAAACTGCCAATAAAATCATTCAAAATTTATCAGAAATTTTAAAAATTCCGGAAAATAAAATTGATTACCATATCTGTTATCAATCAAAAGTGGGGCCGCTGCAATGGACTTCTCCAAGCACGGAATATGAAATTAAAAGAGCGGCATTGGATCAAAAAATTCCAGTAATAATTCCGGTAGCCTTTGTTTCAGACCACTCAGAAACCTTGGTGGAACTTGATATTGATTATAAAAAATTGGCAGAAAGCTATGGTGCAAAAGAATATTTGCGCGTTCCGGCTTTAAATATCGACGGTCACTTTATCAAGAGTTTAACCGAAATTTGTCTAAATGCCGCTTCTAACAACGATTCAAGTTTCTTTTCTGGTCAAAATATTGCAAAAATTTGTCCAAAAGAATTTAAATTTTGTCCAAATCCAAATCCTTGCAAAGCATGATTTCTCTAGATATTGCAATTAAAAGTAAAAAATGGTTATTGGAAAAAGATATTGAAAAATTCATTAATAAAATTTGTCAAAAAATTATTCCCCTTACCGAAATAAATAAAATTCTTACTAAAAATTTTGAGTTAGAATTGGCTATTTTATTGGTTAGTGATCGACAAATGAAAAAAATCAATGCAGAGTTTTTAAACAAAAATAAGCCGACAAATGTTTTGTCCTTTCCATTTTTGGATGAAAATATGTTGCGTAAAATTGGTCTTAAAAAAGTTATTGGATCGTCTAATCAAGTGTTTCTAGGCGATATAGTAATTTCATACGAAACCATAAAAAAAGAATCTCTTGCACAAAAAAAGAAATTCTGCGATCATGTAACCCATATGATTTTACATAGCCTGCTTCACTTGATTGGTCATGACCATGAAGATGAGAAAATGGCTGAGATTATGGAAAATCTAGAGATAAAAATTCTAAAAAAAATTGGCATAAAAAATCCCTATAACAATGGAAAGTGATTCGAGTAAAAAAAATAAAGTTTTAAAGAAGAAATCTGGTTTTAAAAAAATTCTACATTTAGCGCATAATCTTTTTTGCAAAAAAACCAAAAAATCTTTTTTCTCAGTAATGTCTCACCTGCTTGAAGCTTACGAAAAAGAAGGTTTGATTAACTTTGAAGAAAAAAAGATGTTTAAAAATATCGCTTCTTTTGGCGATAAAAAAGTTTCGAGCATAATGACACCTCGGGCTGATTTAATTGCAATTAAACAAGATGCAACTTTAGCAGAAGTAAAGAAAGTTATTACAACTGATGGCCATACCAGAATTCCAGTTTTTAAAGAAAATCTCGATGAAATAATTGGCTTTATTCACAGTAAAGATTTGGCAAAATTTTTATGTATGGAGAATCAAGATTTTTCAGTTACAAAAATTTTGCATAAAATTTTATTTGTGCCAGGATCGATGAAGGTGGTAGATTTAATGTTGCGCATGCGAATGGCAAGGGTTCATGTTGCAATTGTTTTGGATGAATTTGGTGGTGTTGACGGTTTTGTTACAATTGAAAATATCATGGAAGAGATCGTTGGAGATATCGAGGATGAGCATGATTTGCCATCAGATAATTTATTTTTCAGAGTTAGAAAAATAAATGAAACCAGTTTTTGTTTTGGCGGAAGGGTTGAAATTTCCAAAATAGAAGAAATTTTTCGTGAAGAAATAAAAGGCGCCAGTGAAAGCTTTCAAACCGTTGGCGGCCTTGTGATGTTTTTATTTAAGCGCGTTCCAGAAATTGGCGAAGAAATAGAAAAAGATGGTTTGAAGTTTAAAATTATCGATGCGGATAGTCGTTTAGTTAAGTTGGTGGAAGTTAAAAAGTGTTAAATTATGCTATTCTCAATTTCATCCATCACAATCGCCTCAGCTTTAATATTATTAAGCTCATTAAGCTCTGGAATACAGGTTGGAGAGGTTACATTAATTTCGGTTAAATAATCTCCAATCACATCAATTCCAACTAAAAATAATCCTCTTTTCTTTAGTTCTGGAGAAATTTTATCGCATATTTCCACATCTCTTTTTGATAGAATTAATTTCTCAGCGCGTCCTCCAATATGAAGGTTTGAGCGAACATCTCCTTCTTTCGCAATTCTTGAAATTCCACCAACAGCTTTGCCGTTAACTAAAATTATTCTTTTATCACCCTTAGAAATTTCTGGTAAAAATTTTTGTGCAATTAGTGGCGTCTGATATGTTTTAATTAAAAGGCTAAAAATAGAACTTAAATTTACATCTTTTTCTTTTATCAACACAATGCCTTCGCCGCCGCAAGCATAAAGCGGTTTTAAAATAATATCGCGATTTTTTTGTTGAAATTCTTTTATTTCTTCTAGATTGCTTGTAATAAGCGTTGGGGGAGTAAGGTCGGCAAATTCAGTAACAAAAAGTTTTTCCGGACAATTTCTGATTTCGCTAGGATTGTTTAAGATCAAAACCTTATTTTTAATTTTTTCTAATAAATAAGTTGAAGTAATATAATTCATATCGAAAGGCGGATCTTGCCTTACTAAAATTACATCAAAATTAGTTAAATTTTCTGATTTTTCTTCCAGAATTTCAAAGTGGTTTTTAATTTCTTTTTTTAATTTAATTTTTTTAACCAAGCCTTTTAAAACATTAGTTTGCGAGTCAAAACTTAATGTGCTTGGCAAATAATAAAAAATTTCATGACCACGATTTTGCGCTTCAAGTAAAATTGCAAATGTTGAATCGGTTTTAATATTAATCGATGAAATATCATCCATCTGAGCAGCTATTTTCATGGTTGAAAATTAAATTTAATTGTTATTTTGGTTCTATCTCAAAAATTACTAGAGAGCTAACCAAACCATTATTTAAATATAAATGCAAAATCTTTTACAAAAAACTTTTCCAATAATTGATATCGGTGATTTTATTTTGCGTGAAAAAAGAGAAAGCGATGTTGAGGATTTTTTTAATTATTATTCTGACCCAAAGGTAAATGAATTTATCTTATGTGAAATTCCATCTGATTTATCTCAAGCAAGAGTCGAGTTGCTTTATTGGCGCGGTGTTTTTTATCGTAACGATGGAATTTATTTTGCCATTGCTGATAAAAACGAAGATCGACTAATTGGCGCAATAGGTCTTAGCACTTATAACTCATATCATAATCGAATCGAACTAAGTTACGATTTAGGCAGTAAATATTGGGGACGCGGAATTATGACTGCGGCAATTAAAGCCACAGTAAAATATGGCTTTGAACATTTGCGCGTAAATCGAATTGAAGCTTTTGTGTCCACATCTAACATTCCTTCAAAAAATTTATTATTAAAATGTGGCTTTGTTATAGAGGGAATATTGCGTCAGCACCGATATCATCGCGGTAATTATGTGGATGTTTACTCTTTTAGTTTGCTTAAAAAAGATTTTATTTAGCTGAAAAAGTGGTATTTAAATAAACTATTTGACTTTTTGTTTACAAGGCTCTTTAATCGACCCCCTCTTTGCTAGGGGGTGATCCTATTTGTAAATATAGTTTTCGACTCCCGCTATCAAGTAAAATGGCATTGAAGGCCTGTATTTAGATGATCTTTTCCATTTTTTAAGAAAGATTCCTATTTTACTAAAATTCGTCTAAAAGATAAAATTAAATAAAGATAGATATATGCTTAAAACATACTCGGCTAAGCCTAGTGAAATCGAAAGAAAATGGTGGTTAATTGATGCTGAAAACTTAGTTGTTGGAAGAGTTTCTTCAATAATTGCAAAAATTTTACGCGGCAAACATAAGCCAACATTCACTCCAAATCTTGATTGTGGAGATCATGTGGTTGTTATTAATGCTGATAAAGTAAAATTTACCGGCAAAAAATACGCAGAAAAGCTTTATTACTGGCATACTGGCCACCCAGGTGGAATTAAAGATGTTAATCCTCGTAAAATTATGGAAGGAAAATTCCCTGAAAGAATTTTAGAATATGCTGTTTCTCGTATGATTTCTCGTGGACCATTACAAAGAGATATCATGGTTAAATTACACCTTTATAAAGGCCCTAACCACCCTCATCAAGGTCAATCTCCACAAGTGTTGGACATTGCCGCTATGAATCGTAAAAATACCAAAACTAATTAATTAATTTATGTCTTCAGTTGTAAAAGAAAAAATCATTGAAGTTAAAGAAGCTGTAGAAACTGCTCCAATTTTAAAAGAACAAAAAATTGATGCGAAAGGCAGATCTTATGCTACTGGCAAAAGAAAAAATGCTGCTGCTAGAGTTTGGATTAAAAAAGGAACTGGTAAAATCCAAATCAATGATCGCGATGCAAAAACTTATTTAGGCAGAGAAATTCTTTTTAACATTGCAAAAGCTCCTTTTGCTTCAGTTAAAGGCGAGGATAAATTTGATGTTGTTGCTACTATTTCTGGTGGCGGACTAAGTGGACAAGCTGGTGCTTTAGCTCATGGAATCAGTAAAGCTCTTGTTGCTTTTGAACCATCTAATCACAAAGCATTAAAAGTTGCTGGTTTCCTTACTCGCGACTCAAGAGTTGTTGAGCGTAAAAAATACGGTCTTAAAAAAGCTCGTAAAGCTCAAACTTATCGTAAGCGTTAGAAATTTTTTAAAATTTATAAAAGAAGGCGGCCTTGCACTAGTTGCGAGTTTCCGCCTTTTTTATTAAGGCACTGTCGCGTAAACCAACTTTTTCGTCGAATTTTTCGCAATTTAATTTTTTTTGAAACGCACGTACATCT
>CAMDMO010000036.1 GCA_945902255.1 Rickettsia typhi
AAATTTATTTTGCAAAAATTGCAAAACCGAGTTAAAATCAAAACACCAAGTTTCACGCAAATTTGCGTGGTGGTGATTTAAAAGAGTTTTGTTGGAAAAAAGTCTACTGATTTTTAGTGATGGTGGTCTAGGGATGGGGAGTAGTTCTAATCGGTTATTACTCTAGACTTAAGTTATTACTCTAGACTTAAGTTTTCACCTCAAATCTTAAGTTGTCACTCAGTCTTTTAGTTGTCACCCCGTCGAATGACGGGGTCCATCTAGTAAAGAATTCTTAACTTAATTTAAAATCGAGATCTTGACGAAATGAACCCCGTCATTCGACGGGGTGACAACTAAAAGACTGAGTTATAACTTAAAAGACTGGGATTTGGCATAAAAAATAATTCGATATTATGAAAACAAAGAAAATCGACTGCAAAAAAATCTTCAACATCAATTGCGACTTTGAAATTCATGCTTTCGAAGAAAAATCGCAATATGTTCCAGAAATTGATGAAACTTATTTATTTGATGAAAAAACCACCATCGCAATTCTTGCCGGATTCGCCTTTAACAGCCGCGTTTTAATTCAAGGAATGCATGGCACTGGAAAGTCAACGCACATTGAACAAATTGCCGCGCGCCTTAATTGGCCTTGCTTGCGCATTAATTTTGACTCGCAAATTACTCGTCTTGATTTAGTTGGAAAAGATATAATTAAACTAAAAAACGACAAACAAGTTACTGAATTTAAAGAAGGCATAATTCCCTTCGCACTTCGTCAAGGCATTGCCTTGGTGCTTGATGAATATGATGCAATTAAAACCGATGTTTCTTTTGTAATTCAAAGATTATTGGAAGAAGAAGGAAAATTTGCGCTTCTTGAAGAAAATGAAATTATCACTCCAAATAAAAATTTTCGTCTTTTTGCCACTTCAAACACTTTGGGTGCTGGTGATGATTTGGGAATTTATCACGGCACAAATTTAATTAATCAAGCTCAAATGGATCGCTGGAACATTGTGGCGGCGCTTAATTATTTAAAAGAAGAACAAGAAATTGATATTCTTTTAAAAAAACTTCCTTTTCTAAATTCTAAACTTCACGCCCAAACCGCTAAAATGATGGTACACCTTGCCAATCTTAGCCGCGAAGCATTTAAAAACGGCGATATTTCTACCCTAATTTCTCTTCGCACTTTAATTTCTTGGGGAAGAAATATTAAAATTTTTGGCTCAGTAAAAACTGCTTTTACTTTAAGCTTTTTGAATAAAGTGATTGATGATGAAAAATTGGTAATTAGAGAATTTTATCAAAGAGTTTTTGGTGAAGAGTTGTAGAAATTGCAAAATTCTATACAACCAACATCAATATCCCTACCTACCATCACCTTTTTTTGCAGCGCAAGCAGCTATTGTTTGAGCAGCTTTTACTACTTCAGGTTGAAAAGTTGACGACGGAGCCGTCGCTGCTGCTAAGGGTGATAAAGCTGCATTAAAGGCCCCAGTTTCATCTAGTAAATTTAGAACTCTACTCATCTCCTTGCTTTCATGAGCAGCAAATATAGGAATGTCTCTTGGATCCCCTAAATTTAGAGAATCGTCATTGCAAACTTCTGGCTTTTTGACAGCCTCAGGACGCTCGCTATCAGATGATGCACCCTCTTCCTCAGATGAATCAAAAACTTTAAGTCGCTTACTTTCTCTTAAAGCTTTGTTATCATTATATTCAATCCATTGTTGGTAAGTATATCCACTGGAATCCCTAACCCTCTCATTAGCTCCAATGGATATTAACAAATCAATTGTCTCACTTCTTCTTTCAACATCTTTTAAATCAGCAACATAGTGAAGCGGAGTTTTTCCAATGTTATCACGAGCAGAAACATCGCAGAGTTTATTTTCATGTAAATATTTTATAACTTCTAAACTTCCGCCAAGAGCCGCGCTATGCAAGGGAGTTCTAAAATTATCATCAAGAATTTCACCTAAATTATAAGATGGTTTTTTGCTATAGGCTTCATTTAACACCTTAATTACTTCAAGACAATTGTTTGAAGCAGCAAGATGAACGGCATGGATATTTTCTTCAATGTCAGCTCCGCGATCAATTAGATAACTCACAATATTCGCATGCCCCCATTCCGCAGCATGATCTAAAGCTGAAAACCCATCATCAAGCCTATCAATTTGCTCGGGGTTCTTTGATAAAAATTCTTCAATAATCTTTAAATTCCCTCTATCTGCAGCCTTTAAAAAATTATCAAAAGTAATTTTTTTCTTTTTTACCGAACCTGACGATCTTCTTGACATAACAATATTTAAGTAATTTTTATAAAATTTGCGCCGTAAATTAAAGCGTAACTTTGTTATAATTTAAATAACTAAATATCAATAATTAAAATCAACTCTTCGCCAGTGGATGATGCTTAAACACCAGTTCTTTTAACTTTGAATCTAAAATATGCGTGTAAATTTCTGTGGTAGAAATGTCGCTATGTCCAAGCAATTCTTGTAAAATTCTTAAGTCAGCGCCGCTGTTTAATAAGTGAGTAGCAAAGGAATGCCTGATTACATGGGGATGCACTCTGCTTGGATCGATGTTGGTTTTTTTTGCTAGTTCTTTTAGCATTTGGTGAAATCTTTGGCGCGTAATATGATCATAGCCCGTTATCACTTCGTTTTTTTCTCGAACTTTATTTTGTTTTTTACTAGAGCGCACAACTCCAACAAAAAGCCATTTTGATTTTTCTTGGCCCAGTTTTTTTCTTAATTGCAAATATTCCATCAGCTTTTTAATCGCCGCTTTATTAAGTGGAGCAATTCTTTCTTTATTGCCCTTGCCCTTAACAATTAAATAATTTCTAAGAGTTTTTTCGCCCCCCTCATTTTCAATTTCTTGAATTGAACTAATCGGAATTGAAACTAACTCACTAACTCTAAGCCCTGCAGCATAAAGAATTTCAAGCATGCATGATAGTTTGACGCCAAATTCTGATTTATCTAAATTTATATAATTTAGTAATTTAAAAATTTCAGCTTCACTTAAAAATTTTGGTAATTTTAAATCTCGCTTTGGAGCTTGTAAATAAAGGGCTGGAGTCGCTTTTATTAATCCTTCATTTTCTAAGAATTTAAAAAAGTTTCTTAGGCAAGAAATTTTGCGGGCAATTGATGCAGATCTTAAATTTTCTTTGTGAAGCTCGTATAAATAATCTTTTATATCGTCAGCTTTTACAGCTTTAAATGGAATTTTTTTTAACTGCAAAAATTTTGCAAAGAGCTCTAAATCTTTGGCGTAAGACAGCGTGGTATTTAGTGATAACCCATCTTCAGCTTTGAGTTTTTCTGTGAAATTTTTAATTAAATCTTCATATGAAGAACTTATCATCTTTACTAAAAATTAAAAAAAGATTTCTCAAAAATTTTTTCATCTTCAGGGGTGCAAATATTTACTTTGTTTTTGATGTTCAATTCAATAGTTATAATTTTTTGTGGAATATTTGAATTCCCTTTAGAAACAAGAAAAAATAATATAGCCATTGCAACCAAGCTATACAGTAACATTGCGCGCTTTGCAGCAAGAGAATATTTTAAATTAAGCATGATCAAACCTTAGATTTTATAGCAATTCCATTGCCAATTAAAATAAAAATAATTCCAACAAAAGCAAAAATTCCAAAATGATAATTTTCAAAAATACTTGAAACTATCAAAGCACCTACCGGATAAAATAAAGCGGTGTAAGACGCCCTGCTCGCGCCCCATTTTCCAACTAAATATAATATTCCAACATAGCCTGTAATTCCTGGAATTAATATTAAATAAATCATTGATAAAATATATGGCGCTCTAAAGTCAAAGATAATTTTTTCACCACAACAAATTGTGAATAAAAATGAAATAGTTGCGCCATAAGCCATTGCATAAGCGGTGGAAGAAATTAATTCTGATTTTTTTAAAGTAATTGATTTTCCAACCACGCTGCCAAAAGTAAAAACGGTTACGCCGCCTAAACAAAATAATAAACCCTTAATTAGCGGCCATCCAAAACCTTGATTTATTATTTCGGTGGAAAAAATAAATCCAACCCCAACAATTCCAACGCAACCACCAAATATAACTCTCCATGAGGTTTTGGTCTTATGAAACCAATAGTCAAAAATTGCACCAACTATAATTCCTAATGACGAAAAAATAGCTGCAACGCCGCTGCTGACATAATGCATTCCTTTATAAAAAAAGAGATGATTTAAAAAGAATAGCGCCGCACCTTGACAAAAAATTATGAAATGCTGTTTTTTAGAAAATTTCAGGCGAAATTTATTAAAAAATACGACTAAAAATAGAATAATTGACGCACCAAAAAAACGATAGGCAACTGACATTCCTTCTGGCACAATGCCTAGTTGAAATTTAATCGCATACCAACTTGTGCTCCAAGCAAAAACTATTAAACAAAAAAGAACCTTTGCAAGTAAATCTGAACTTTGATTAACTTTTGGAATCATGATTTATTGATATTATTATACAGCGTCAAAACGCATGCCACAAAAGATAAAAAAATTTATTCTAGTTACCAGCATAGTTTTGATATTTTTTATATCATCAAAATCTTATGCCGCCTCCCCCTTAATTCGCGATGCCGAAATTGAGAAGTTTTTGCACGAGCTTTCTGATCCAATTTTTATTGCCGCTGGTTTAAATCCTAAAAATATCACTATTTACATTGTTAATGACGACTCGCTAAACGCCTTTGTTAGCGGCGGGCAAAATGTTTTTATTCACACTGGCTTAATTAGAAAATATAAAACTCCTGATGCCTTAATTGGGGTAATTGCGCACGAATCTGGACATATCGCAGCTGGCCATTTGGCGCGCTCTTCTGAATCTGCTGCCAAGGCAGAAAACGCGATGCTGTTAAGTTATTTACTTGGAATTGGTGCAATGGTTGGCGGCTCTCCCGCTGCAGGACAGGCTTTAATTATGGGTGGATCACAAACCGCTGAAAGATTATATATGAAATTTACCCGCGAACAAGAAGAGGCGGCAGATCAATATGCAATTAAATATTTAGACAGATTATCTTATCCGGCGAAAGGTTTGATTGAATTATTAGAATTTTTTGAACAAGAATTAGTTGGATATAAAGGTCAAATTGATGAATATTTACTTTCTCACCCAGTTAGTAAAAAAAGAATTGATGTAATTAAAGCGCGCACCGCTGATAGAAATTATTCTGATAAAAAAATTAATCAAAAATTACAAAAGTCGATGGATATAGCTCTGGCAAAGCTTGAGGGCTTTATGGAAAATCCTGATGAAATTATAAGAAATTATAAAAACAAATATGATGATCTTTCAAATTACAAAAAATCAATCGCCTTTTTTAAAAAAGGAAAAGTTGATTCAGCTCTAGATTTGCTTAATGTTCTAATTGATAAAAAGGCGACAGAAAATAATCAATCTGAACTTGGATTTTTATATGAATTAAAAGGGCAAATGCTATTTGAAAATGGCAGAATTCAAGATTCAATAATTGCTTATAATGAAGCTTTAAAACTGCTTGATAAAAAATATTCCGCTCAATCTAAAATTGCTTTTTCATCAGCAATTTTAGCTCTAAAACAAAATGATCAAGATTTACTCAATCTTTCAATTAAGCACCTAGAAGAAGCAAAAGAATTTGAAGATGAAAACCCATTTTTATTTCGACAACTTGCTTCCGCTTACTCCAAAATAAATGACGAAGGCAGGTCTTTATTGGCTTTGGCAGAGTTTAATTTATTAATTGATCAAAAAGATAAAGCGCAAAAATATGCTAAAGACGCAAAGGCGAAGCTAAATAAATTAGATAAGGTTAATTTGATAAGAGCTGATGATTTAATTGATTTGACGAAGAAAAAAGATTCAAAAAATGATAACTAATACCAATAACGCTTAATGAGTTGTTCTTAGTCCTATAAATTCTAAGCGTTATTAGGGTTAACCAACTATTTATAGCTAACACAACTAGACAAAAATAGTATCTTTATAATTACCGCCATCCTTAAGCTTCGTAGCGCCTGCGGGAACACTTTCTCCATCAGCAATATATGAAATTTTGCCATCGGCATTTCTAACTTCAGACCCCTCTCTCCAATCTCCTCGCTCACCATCTTTTATAAAAATAGTTTTGTTTTCAGTGCCATCTCTATTTGTAGATGTTGTAATCTTGACTATGCGCCCATCCAACTTAACCTCTTTATTTTCTATTCTTTCTACATCTCTTACTCTGTGATATTCTAACCATTTAGTATTGCTTTCTAACCCGCTTGTAGATGGGGCGGAAGAAGGTGCTGCAGCCGCAGTGGCAAAAGATGCTTGAGCGCCAGCGGTAGCAGTAACAGATGCTGCGGCAACATATTCTACGGTGCCACCAGTGAGCGCGTCGTCGTCAGATTCAGATGAATCAAAATCTTCTCCATATAATTCCTCTTTCTTAGCTTTATCTTTATCCCCTCCTCTTGAAACATGAGCTGCCTTATTAGTAATAATCTTCACTTCAACCGCACCACTATTGTGTCTTGTTACTGCCCCCGCTATACTATTCGCAAGTCCCTCCTTAGAATCATTACATCTGATCTCAATAACATCTTTAGTGCCACAGATACCAACAATTTTAACAACTCTATCAATAACCTCCTTAATCACACCTTTACTACCACTGCCAATTCCAACACGTTTTGGACTTTCCACTCCTTTTGTTATATTCAAATAATGATCCGCAATTACTATTTCTATTTTCATAAATTATCTAACTAAAAAAATTAATAAACTTATCCCAATACCGCACCACCTTCGCCACCCCTTCCTCTGGCAGCTCTTTTGCCAGCTATGACGCGGCTTGCAAATGTCTCTGAAGCCTCGGCCTTGGCTTCTTTCAAAGCTTGAGCAATTTCATCATCGTGCACAAGATCAGAATCTTTTATACTAAACCTTTCAGCCTTTGCAACAGCGACTTTTGGCGCACCTCTATATTCAGCCATTTTCTTATCTATTTCTTCTGGCTCTTCTCCAGCTGCAGCAAAAGCATCTCTTAAAATTTCTTCAAATTCTGGATCATCTGTTGCAACTGGGGGCTTAAGATCTGTAATGTGACCCTCTCCACTTAATGCATTTGCAACTCTTTCGGCAACGCTAATCCATTTTTTTTCACCATCAATCATTACAGGAGTTGCCTCAACCCAAGTTTTTTTACCGTCAATTTCACTAATTGCCGCTTTAACAGTTATTGAAGAACCACCAATTTCAAGAGTTTTAAGCTCAGATCCGGCATCAAAAAAAGTTTCTGCTCCATCTATAGCTTTTTTAACACTTTCCGCTACTCTTCTAGCTTCGCCTGTATATTTAGAAACCAAAGCATCTCTGTCAGAAGTTGAATCAACTGAACCCGTTGAGCTAAAATCAGGAATTCCAGAATCACTTCCTTCTAAAGAGGTGCTTGAGGCATATGATAAGGTATCAGAATCTGATCTATTTCTTCTTGTTGAAGCGGAAGGTGAAAAAGTTACGGTCTTTTTTGGAGTTGTAACCGCAGAAGCTGCGCCACTCGATTTAAGACTTTTCGCAGCTGATGCTGGAGAAATTTGCGTTTTGGCTGATGCTGGCATAGCTGGTTTTTTAGCAACCGCAGCTCTAGTTGCAGCAGGTGCAACTGTAGCTTTTGGGGCTGGCGCAACGGCAACAGATCTAGGTTTAGGGGCAATGGAAGATTTATGCGCAGAAGAAGTTGCCGCCCTGCCAGATGCAGCTCTAGTTGGAGCTGCAATGGTTGAAGCTCTTGGAATAGAAGCCCTACCAACTGCAGGAGTTTTTACAGCTGCGGCCGCAGCACTTCTAGCTGAATCTCTAGCAATGTGAATCTTAAATTTATCAACTCCGGAATGAGATCTTATTTCATCAAGTGCGCTTTTAAAAATATCTTGGCTACTACATTGATTCACAATCTGAATATATCCATAATCCCTCAAAAGAGATCTTGATTTTTCTATTAGTAATTTATTTCTCTGATTAGTGGTTCTGCCAGCAATTTTAAATCCCAGCGGCTCTCCACTCAAAGATTCAACATGCGCACCCTTATCTGTTATTATCAACTTCACTCTCATTAACTAAACTCCACTAATTTTTTAGACCAAAAGCCTTGCTATATAAATAAGCTCGACCTCACAGGCTTAACATTCCGCTTTCTAATAAAAAAGTAAATTGTGAGGAGTCTAATTGATGTGCGGCGTTTTGTTTCTTATTAAGATTTGAAGTTTATTTCAGATATTAGTTTTGCTAGTAAAAAGGGGTCAGACCCCTTTTGCTTAAAAGGGGTCTGACCCCTTTTTTTATTGACCGCCCCCGCCGCTGGGCGTGGTTTGTAACCGCGCCCTCATGCTTCATAAAATTGGGATGTGAAGTTTATTTAAGTGCGATAAAATTTAATTTTGCACTTAAAAATCACAAAACCATCAAGCTCTGCAATCTGCGAGAAAAATCTTTCGCGTTTTTAATTGGCTCATTTTCAATAATACAGGCCAAGTCAAACAAAGTGTGAATCGCATCTTCAACTTCTTTTTTATTAGAATCTTGGCTATATTTTTCGTTTAAAGATTTAATAATAAAGTTATTCGGATTTATTTCTAAAATTTTTGCCGATGCAGATAAAAGCTGTTTTTGCTCAAGCAAATATCTCTCCATTCTAATATCCATTGCACCACCATCAACCGCCAAACAAACCGGACTATCAGTTAGTTTTTTAGAAATATTCACATCTTTTACCGCATCGCCCAAAGTTTCTTTAATAAGCTTTACCAAACCTTCAAGATTGCTGCTAGTCACATCTTTTATTGCATCTTTTGAATCTTTATTGCTTTCATTTGCAATTTTTTCTTCAATAGATTTTTCAACATTTTCTAAATCAATATCATTGCGAGTGATTGCGTGGAACGACCATTCTCTATCCTTATTTTTGTAAGGCAAAGTGATGGTAACCCAAAAATCATCAACCGCGTCAGTTAAGAATAAAACCTCAACATCTTTTTTCAAAAATATTTCTAATTGTGGCGAAGATTTTGCCTTTTCAACCGTTTCACCACTTAAGAAGTAAATTGCTTCCTGCCCAGGTTTTACGCGGTCTAAATATTCTGCTAAAGAAATTAATTTATCTGGTGATTTTGAAGAATAAAAACGACAAATTTCTAAAATATTATCACGAAATTCCGAAGATTCACACAAGCCTTCTTTTAAAACCGCACCAAAATTATTCCAAAATTTTAGATATTCTTCTTCGTTATTTTGCGCTTTATTTTTAAGCTCAGATAAAACCTTTTTTACTACCGCTTTTTTAATTTTATCAAGCGTCAAACTATGTTGCAGAGTTTCGCGACTAATATTTAGCGGCAAGTCGTCAGAATCAATAATTCCGCGCAAGAAACGCATATTTGCCGGCACTAAATTTAACTCTTCACTGATAAAAACTTTTTTTACATAAAGCTTTACCGAAGTTTTGCGATCAGGGTGAAAAAGGTCAAAGGGCTTGCTTGAAGGAATAAATAATAAATTAGTATAACTCAGCATACCCTCGATTTTATTGTGTAAAATCATGTAAGGATCACCGGGTAAGTGAGAAATATGCTTATAAAAACTATTATATTGCTCGGGCGTAATTTCTTCTTTTGAACGCGCCCATAAAGCAGATGCAGAGTTTAAAACTTCAACCTTTGCACCCGCTTCTAAATTTTCTGGAATAAATTCAATTTTAATATCGATATTGTCTGAATAGGTTTGAACCACATGTTTAATATGAAAACGATCTAAAAAATCAGAAGCGCTGTCTTTTAAATGTAAAATAATTTTACTGCCGCGCTCAATTTTTTCATCACTTTCAGAGATTGAAAAATTTCCACTTCCTACAGATTCCCATTTCCAACTATTTTCATCATCAAATTTGCGCGAAATCACTTCCGCCTTATCTGCAATCATAAAACTTGAGTAAAAACCAACCCCAAATTGACCGATTAATTGCACATCTTTTTGCTTATCTCCAGTTAAAGACTTAATAAAATTTTCAGTGCCCGAGCGAGCAATCGTGCCAAGGTTTTCTATTAAATCTTCCTTATTCATTCCAATGCCATTATCACTAATAATTAGCTGCTTTTTTTCTTTATTTGTAGTAATAGAAATTTTTAGCTCATCTTTGATTAAATCAGAATTTTGCGCAGCCAAATATCGCAATTTATCACAAGCATCTGAAGCATTTGAAATTAATTCACGCAATGCCACATCTTGATTAGTGTAAAGCGAGTTAATCATCAGGTTAAGAATTTTTCCAACCTCAACATCAAAATTATATTCTTGTTTATTTGTCATGTTATGAGAATTTTGTTAGTTTATTTAGCTAGAAATGCCAATTTGGAATAAAAATACCAACCAATCCTGATGCAGCGGTGCATTATCCAAAATTAGCTTTATCAAGCAGCTACAAAGACAGAACCTAATAATAAAAATCGCAATTTCAAGACCGCTTTAAGTTTTAAATATTAATACCAATTCGCCGATAAAAAATCTACGATCCTCGTAATCCTTGACTCGAAGAGCCGAGGATATCAAGAGTCTTGAACTCCCTATACCAAACTAAGATATAGAACAACAACAACTTGAGGAAGAAACTCTTTTAACGCTTCTAATGCGGGTTGGATGTCGAGCACCAATTTCAGTATTGATTTCGGACATCATTCTTTGAAAGTTATCATTCAATTCTGGAGTGCATAAACTTAAACTAATATCACGAACTCTATCAACCGCAAGACGATAATTAGCTAAACTTAAATCATTATTAATTGCTATAACAAATAACTTACAACCACTAGATAACTCTCTTGCAAGATTTTGAAGGTGAGAGTTTCCTACTACTACTATTTTAAAATCACTATGATCTTTTGCTAAATCACTTAGCATTAATTCCTCTCTTTGCTTTGAAGTAATTTTGCTAACGATAGAATGATTTGCAAATACATGTGAAAAAATCTTTTGTTTTAATTTAGCCTTATCATCAAAATCTTCGCCCCATCCCTTTACCAAATGATCTTTTAAAGCATCTCTCTCTGAATCACCAACAGATATTAAATTGCGCCTAACCAATTCAAGAAATATATCATCACAAGTCGGAAAACTTGCAACAATTTCATCAATGTTTGTCTTTACAAAAGATTCTTTTAATTTATCCGAACCCTCTTGTAAGTTACAATATTCAACTTCTGGAATTGGACATGATTCAGACAAATACCTAGGACGACCAGAAATTCCGCATCTCGTGTCAGTTCTGGTAAAATTTATTTTATTTCCTTCTATAAATAATTTTCCACCAAATCTATTGCTCAAGAATTTAGCTAAAAATATAGGATATGATAGCGAATGCTCTTCTCCGATTAATATAATAACAGGCCTGTCTCCTCGCATGCTAGGAATTTTATTTATTGTTTAATTTTAGTGACAGCATACCAAATAAACTATCGCTTTTTAACTGCAACCCGAAATTCTTCTAAGGTATTATAGAGTTTTTTTCTAAATATAGCGCTTTGAACTACACCCCCCTCCAAACGATTTATCCCCTTCCTTTTATTATAAAATTAATTTTTTAAAATTCTCAACTCAACAATATTTCTTGCCACCAAATCTTCCCTCTTAGAAGAAAATAAAATCTTCCCATCATGCAGATCAACAATCTTTTTTACAATTGCCAGTCCAAGCCCACAGCCAAGCACATTGCTGGCTTTTGTGCGATAAAATTTCTCAAATAATTTATCGATTTCATCGGGCGAAATTTCTTCACTAAAATTAGTAATTTTAAGAAAAATTTCTTCACTATTTTGATTAAAATCAAGAATAATTTCACTATTTTTAAAACTATATTTAACGGCTTTTCCTAACATTAAATCATCTTCAAGTAATAAAATTTTCATAATTTTATTTTTTTGAATTTTTCTTCAATAATTTTTTCTAAATCATTTTTTTTATCACCCAAAATTTCTGCAACCGAAGTAACGCCAAATTCCTTAATTCCGCATGGCACAATGTTGTCAAAGCCCGATAAATCTGGATTAAAATTAATTGCAATGCCGTGATATGAAACCCATTTTTTAATTTTTATTCCTAAGGCGGCGATTTTTTTCTCACCTTCTTTGGTTTCAACCCAAATTCCAACTCTGCCCTTTTTAATTTCCCCTTTAATTCCAAGCTCTTCTAAAACTGCAATTACCCAATTTTCCAAAAACTCTACAAAACGAGCCACATCAGGACCTTCTGAAGCAAAAAATTTTTTTAAATCAAGCATCACATAGATAATTTTCATGCCCAAGGTGTGATAGGTATATTTCCCGCCGCGATTAGTTTTGAAAATTGGAATATCGGTTTTATTAAGCAAATCTTCATCTTTCGCACTAATTCCGGCCGTATAGACTGGATAATGCTCTAAAATCCAAATCATCGATTTTGCTCTACCCGCAATAATATCTTCAACCCTTTGCTGCATGAAGCTTAGCGCATCTTCAAAAAGAACTGGTTCTTTGCTTATTTTGAATTCAATATTATCAAGCATTGAGGAATAAATATTATGTAAGTAAAATTAGGTCCATACTTTAAACGCCAGTTCGGGAAAAAACATATTAAATCGTCATCCTTGATGCGAAGCGTCGAGGATCTCGTGAGTTTACGCTCATTAAGCAAAACTCACGAGATCGTCTGACCCTTCAGCCCAAGGATTGTAAAAGTTCACCAATTCGGTTCGATTTAAAAATTTCTAAATTACAAATTTCTCAACCAAATTAACTGGCATTTTATTATTAATACCTTGATGAAGACGATGTTCGTTATAATAGATGTTATACCCAAGAATATGATGCTTTA
>CAMDMO010000037.1 GCA_945902255.1 Rickettsia typhi
ATGAGTTTACACTTCCAAGCAAAACTCATGAGATCCTCTGACCCTTGAGAGTCAAGGATGACGAGTTTCAAGGTTTTTTTATTCCGAACTAGCATTCTAAGTACTCTTACCTTCGAAAAAAATCTAAAATCACAAAAACTTCTTAGAAAAACTTGATTTTTGCGATAGCCTCATAAGAAAGAAATTTCTCCAATAGAATAAAATAATTGATTTATAAGTAAAAATTGATAGAATGAGTAAAGTTTGTTAAAAATGTATCTTTTTGAGAAAACTAATTAGTAAAGAAGATTTGTAAAAACTCAAAAATTCTTTACCCAATAAATCAATTTAAATGAAAAATTATTCGCATAATTTTTGGGCTATTCTCTTATCTGTTTATTTATTTTCTGCATCTATCAATGCTACTGAAATCAACTCAGCTATATCAATTCCGCAAGTAGTTTCTGAAGATTTTCAGGAAATTAATATTACTGGTGCAGGAAATATTTCAGTTGATACTGATGATTATAGTGCAACCCCAAATGAAGCTGCGCCAATTAGCAGTTCTGGCGAATTTGCAAATACATCAATCACTGTAAATACTGATTCTGAAACTGATGGCATTTACGCAACAGGTAATGTTGCGGGTGCTATATCTGTAACCGGTGCTAACTCTAATTTGGATAATCTTAATATAGTTTCAGGTACTGTTACTAGTAATGTAAATAATGGGCGCGATGGAACTGTGTCTCTCAATGGTGATTTATACGCAGAAACTTTAATTAGTGTTGGAGGAGATGTGGGTAGTAAGAAAGGTAGCATTTCAAATACTAGCGCTGGCGGAAGTGCAATTTTTGCAAACAGAATTGCGGATAATATATCATTAACAGTAAATGTAGGTGCAACTGGTAGTGTTAAAGCTTTCGGTGACAGCTCTTCTTCAGCAATCAAAATCATTGATATTACTGATAATTCTTATCAATCGATTGTGTCGGTTATAAACTATGGCTTAATTGATGCGGGAATAGGCAGCGCAATATCTTTTAATGGTAAAACTTGGGGTTCGTTGAATAACTACGGAACTGTGATTGGTAATATTTCAGCTGGAGACTCTGTTCTTGGAATCAATAACTATGCAGGAACGATTACCGGAAATATAAATCTTGGCAACACTGAAGAATCTACAATTTATTTAAAAAGCGGATCTATTACCGGAAATATTACAATGAATAACGAAAATCAGAATTTCGGATTTGCGGGTGGGGTTTTAAATGGTAAAATTAATGGTGCTGGTGTTGTTACGGTGGGAGAAAATACGGTTGCTAACGGAAATATTGGTGACATTACTACGGTTACCGAAGTTAGTGTTGTAAAGGCCGCAACTTTCGATGTTGCAACTCATAATAATTCAATTGTCGCACAAAATATTTATGTTGAAAATCGTGCAAGCTTAATTGTTGGTTCTGGACCAATATCTGCTTTAGACGCGATCACGATTGAGGGTAGCGCATCATTTGCCAGCGGATCTAGAGTTACTGCAAATAATTTACACTTTACTTCTGGAAGCACTATATCATTGGTTGTTTCTGATCCGTCAACAACTTCTTTGCAAGTGGTTGGGGCGCTTAACTTGGATGCTAATACGCGTTTAAATCTTACAATAAATTCTGCAATTGGTGCTTTTAGCGATGGTCAAAGAGTTACTTTAATAAGTGCTAGTAACGCTTCTAATATAAACCAAATTCTTGATGATAATATTAATGTTAATAATTTGGGATCAAACTCATATCTTGGAAATAATATTAGCACTTTAGTTGAGGGTAATAATTTGTTATTAGTTTCGCGTGTGCAGCCTGCATCGGGAGGCGATTCTTCTGGTTCTGGATCTGGCGGATCAAGTGGTTCAGGCGGCGATTCTTCAGGCTCTTCTGGATCAAGTGGTTCAGGTGGCGATTCTTCTGGCGGATCTGGCTCATCTGGTTCTGGATCTAGTGGATCAAATACAGGTTCTAGTGGATCTGGTCCAAACACTCAAGTTAAACCTTTGGCCGAAACAACTCCAAATCAAAATGAAGTGTCTCCAAGCGCTAACGCAGTTGTTTTTAACAACAGATATACCTCTGCCAATGTAATATCAGCTCGTTTGGAATTTTTAAGAAATTCTCCAGTTCCAAAAAGAATAAGAAGTAGCAGTTTAGCTATGAATCCTTTTAACAATAATAATGTTTTCTTTAAATCATTATTTGCTGAATCTAGTGCATCTAGCAACGGTGCAAAATCTCCTTATCCTATGAGCATGTCTTTTAGCAGTGACGACAATTCTTATGGATCTCAAGCGGAGCATGATAAATCAGTTTGGGTGCAAACATTTGGAACTAATATTAGCCAAAGAGCCACTGCAAATATTGAAGGATATAGCGCTAATTCTGGCGGTATAATGGTTGGTATTGATTGTCAAAAATGTAATGATGGCGTGGTGGTTGGTGTGAGTGGTGGATATTCTAAATCTGGTGTTAAATCAAGAGATAGTAATAAAAGAGTGAATATCGACAGCTATCAAGGAGATATTTATACCGGATATGATTCTAAATCATATTTCTTAAATACCATGCTTGGTTTTGCTGTTAATGATTATTCATCAAATCGTTACATTGCCTTGATTGACTCTAATGCTAAGGCAAAATATTCAGGCAGAAGTTATACCGGAAGAATTGAAACTGGAACTCACTATAATATTACCGAAGAAACATTATTGACTCCAACTTTCATGATAACTGCGGCTCATAACACTATTAGCACTTATAGTGAAAATGGTGCAGGGGTTTTAAATTTAAGAGTTCAAAACAAAGATACTAATTTCTTAGAAGGAAGATTGGGTGCAGAATTAAGTCATATTATTTGCACTGGAACTGGAGTTAAAATGCGTCCACAGCTTTCAATTTCTTATGGTTATGATGTGATTGGCGATAAACAAAAATCTACTGCTAACTTTATTGGTCAAAATACTACTCTTGATTCTAATTCAGCAAGAGTGGCTCAAGGAAGTCTAAGAATGGGTGGTGGTTTCGCAATTTATGACGGAGAGCATGTTACATTTAGCACTAATTACGGCTTAGAAAAAAGAACCGATTACACCGCTCACTCATTGTGGTTAATGGCTAAACACTGGTTTTAGTAAAAAGGGGTCAGACCCCCTTTTTTTATAAAATCTTGATTTGCAACAACCTCATAATTTATCTTGAACATAAGATTTGTCTAACTAGATTGGTAATTAGGTGCCGGTTATAACAAACCCGATTCAAAACACAGATATCTAGGTGTTAAACGATAATTTTTTTAGTTTTTAGGAAGGATTGCGACGAAAAATATAAAATGCACTAATTAGTGACGAATAATTATTTTTTAGAGCAAATTTTATTAAAAATGTGAATTTTAAAGGTCAGCGTTTTGTATCAGGTTTGTTATAATTGGTAATGTTTAAAATTCTGCTTTTTCAAGTTAATTATTAATCTAATTTTGAGGTTTTATGAAAGAAAATATTAGTGGCACAAATATTTACAATGGAATGAAAGCCAGCTTTTTAGCCAGCTTAGTTTCGTCATTGGTTTTACTTTTGCTTACCACATCATTTGCAATACAAGACTTTAATTATATCTCAATTCATGGATCAATATTTGGCATAGAAAAAGCAGTTTATGCATGGATAGCTTATTTTTTATTTGCAATAATTATATGGGGTTTTCTTTACACATTCCTAGAGCCTTATTTGGCTGGAAATAGTGGTACTGCAAAAGGAATGATATTTGGATTTTGCGCTTGGTTAATAATGATGATAATATTAATGCCGCTTACTACCGCTGGAATTTTCTTAAAAAATTATGGCTTTGGTGCTTCAATTATAATACTAATAACTGATATGGTTTTTGGCGCTATTATAGGTCACTTTTATGGTAAATTTAAAAAATCTTCATAGTTTTTAGAAAATAAATACTGTTTTTATTCTTCTCGTTGTTTTGTAAAACTTCTTTCGTGGGGCTAAGTTAATAACTCAGCCCCATCGCTTCATTTATAAAGATCAAGTCACCTTGTTGCATGGCTCTTTATATTATGCAATCTCGGTCTAATTATCCTCCACTACGAGGGAGGATCGATGAACAAGCGCAGCTTGTGAATCGAGGAGTGGTCATGACTGATAAAAAATAACAAGCATTAAGAGCTGATTAGCAAAATTTATTTAAAAAAAGAATTTATTAAATACTTCATCAACTAACCCCTCCTCGAATCGCTTCCCATCTAAGATCCTCCCTCGTAGTGGAGGATGATTAAACCGAAGGCTTTTTAAAGAGCCATGCAAAAGGCCTACCTGGTTACTTTTACCTTGATTTATTAGGCACCGTTAATAAAATTTTAGAGAATGGCGGTAATTTTATTGGTAAAATATTTTAAACCAAATTTTTCGAAAAAGGCACTGTCGCCTAAATCAACTTCTTAGAAAAAGTTGATTTAGGCGACAGTGCCAAAAAAGATTTTTCCAAAACTTATTCTATTTTAAAGTATGTATTTTAAAAAATTAATTTAGACTTAACTTATGAGAAGAAGTTTCCCCATTACACCTTCAGATCCAAATTCAGATCCAAATTCAGATAGATACTTAAAACTAACAAACCTTTCTGCAAAAGAAGAAATTCCAAAAAACGTCACTGAGAATGATATTAGAAGTGCAGAAGAAACCATACGACTTCGATTGTGGGAATCGTCTCATGCAATCGAGCAAAGGTTTCAATTTAGAGGTCGATTTTTTACAAGAGAAAATGGAGAAACTTTAAGATTAGCGGGGGTTAGAATTGGAATTCCATCGCTTGATTTTTTTTCACCACCATCTTCTCCGGGATTTTTTCTGGGATTTGCAGCTGTTACAATTATCAACACTGCTTTATTGATTTCATTGACATTGTTAGGTGCAATACCATCTATTGAGGTACTCGTTTTCGCTATGCTCATTAATCCGATTGTAGTTACAACGGGACCTTTACTATTAAGTAGAGCAATATTGTTTGCTAATGCATTGAAGATAAAAAGATCTTTAGGCGAGGTTGCTACCCAGATAATGGAAGCAAGGGTTGCTGCTGCAGAAGAATTAGAATTAAATAGGTTTCCAGAATCGGCAATTAGGTTGCCAGGTGTTGAAATTAATAAAATTTTTTCTACCAAAACAACTCGCCTTAAATATATATCCGAAGATGGAGAGATTATTCGTTTTGATTCAAGAATGCAAAAAATCTCCAATGATATTTTAAATATAGGATGCGATAAATTGCGCAAAAATGAATTTGCAAAAGTTATTAACTTTATTTTTGATTCCCAGGAAAAATCTTTACCATTATTCCTATCAATACATCAGCTAGATCTTTTAAGAGTCATTAGAGAAAAAATATCGCAAGATTTAAAAAATCCAGAAGCAAGATTTTACGACGCAAAGCTTTATCAAGCTTGTTTTTTAGCTAATTTACAAAAAAATCCAAACCTTTGTAAAATGGTGGATGCGGAAGAGTTTCATGATTTAAGAAAAAATTTTAATAAAGAATTCGTCGTATATTCAGAAGCAACTTATGGTGAGCGCGAAACCAAAATATTTGTTGTTGGTATTTTATTTACACAAATGAGTGCTTTTACTGGTCTTTCTGAAATAGAAAACGGTATCAGATTAATTGGATCCGCTAGAGGTGGTCATATTGATGGACTTATAAGTAGGGGAACTGTTGCTGAATTAATATCATCTTTCACAGGTTACATTGGCAATATTGATCAGGGTATAGCAAGAATATTAGTGAATCGAATTATAGAGGAGGGAACTCTTGATGAAGTAACATCAGCTTTCACGGGTTACACTGGCAATATTGATGACGATATATCAAGAAGATTAATGGATCGAATGACTCAGTTAAGTGATGCGCAAAGTCATGGAGCGTCAGCCCCTCGTTTAGATGGTTTAGAAGATGCGAATCTAGAAGCCGGAGAGCGCTTACCAGAAGAAGTGCCAGTTGGAGCTGGAGTTGGAGCGTCAACAGGTGCAAGTGATAGTACTATAGCTGGAGAAAGACAAGAGGGCCAGCAAATTCCAGGACCGGCAGGAGACATCATGGCAAGAACAGTTACTAATGTAGCTTGCGGAGTTGGTCTAGATAACGAACTCCAATGAAAAAAAGTAAAAATATTGCAATTATAGGCGGCCCCAGCGGTTTAATGGCGGCGGAAATTATTGCTAAAGATGGACATCAAGTAACAATATATGACGCCCTATGGAGTCGTTGCGCTAATTGTTTTAGTTATGAAGAATAGACAGAGCGCAACTGGTCGCAATATAACCAAAGGTTAGTAAGAAGCTCGTAGGTGTGAGAAATTAACTTTAAACATTAGGAATAGAAATAATTCTAAATTAGATAAGTTACGTAATAGCAGTGCTGCTACAGTGGTTGCGATAGATTCGACTGGTTTATCTTTATATAGTTATTCCGATTGGCATAATCTTAAACATAAGGAGCAATCTACCAGAAATATTGATAGGTGGAGAAAGTTGCATATAGTGATAGATGTAAAAACTGGAGAGATATTATCGGCTTTACTAACCAATTCGAGAGAGCATGATTGCAGGCATTTACCGAGGTTATTAAATGAGATAGAGGATGATATTAATAATAGTAATCAGGAAAATGCCTATGGAAGAAAAAAGTTGGCTACCATCAAAGATCACTCATTGAAACCACCATGTATCAAATCAAAGCCCATCTGGGAGATAGACTTGCTAATAAAAAGGAAAAACTAGAGATGTGCAATCATTAATTAAATGTAAGGTAGTAAATATGATTAATTTTGCATGAGTTGGTTGATTGCAAAAATAGTTATGAAAAAATATTGAGGTGGTTGGTTGATTTTTATTAGCTGTGCAACAAGGCTGGTCAGACCTCTTTTTAAATCCAGTCGTACCTCAATTCTTCACCCTGACCATTCGACGGGGTGACAACTCAAGAGATAGCGGTTAAACAATCCTAGAAAGAAAAAGGGGTCAGACCCCTTTAAGTAAAAAGGGGTCAGACCCCTTTTTCTTCTGGAAGGAGTTTGTAGCTCCGCTTGTAACCTTTCATTTCCTTCATGCATGATGACAAAAAATTCATATAAATTTTTTTAATAAAAAGGTTTTTTTAAATTTTTTTTGTTTTAGGCTGAAAATAATTCTCAAAAATTCAACTCTAAAAACAACTAGGCCATGCAACAAGATTTTTATCTCACCTCAAAACTTCCGCCTTACATATTTGCCGCAATTTATAAATTAAAATCAGAAGCTGCCGCCAATGGTTTAGAAATTGTTGATTTTGGCATGGGAAATCCTGATTCTGCGCCTCCACAACATGTTATGGATCGCCTATCTGAGCTTGCGCGCGACCCTAAGCTTTTTGGCTATTCTGTTACTGGTGGCATCGATATTTTAAAAAAATCAATTTGTGAATATTACGAACGCCGTTTCAATGTTCATCTTGATTATAAATCAGAAAGCCTTGTTACCATTGGTGCGAAAGAGGGAATTGCTAGTTTGGCCACTGCAATTTCTGATTCAAATAATTATATGATTGTGCCAAGCCCCGCCTATCCAATTCATACTTTTGCCTTTGAAATTTCTAAAAGTAATGTGGTTCACATTAGCGCTTTAAGTGGCGAAGAATTTTTGCGTGAATTTATAGATTATGTTGAAAAAGCAAGCAAAAAGCCACTCGCGGTGATTGTGAGTTTTCCTTGCAACCCTACAACCGAAATTGTTGGCATAGATTTTTATGAAGAGTTGGTTGATTTTTGTAAAAAACATAAAATTTATATTATTTCAGATGTTGCTTATGCAGAACTTTATTTTAGTGAAAAAGACAAACCTCATTCAATCTTAGAGGTGAAGGGCGCGAAAGATATTGCGATTGAATTTTCTTCGGTGTCAAAAAGCTATTCAATGGCAGGTTGCAGAGTTGGTTTTGCGGTGGGAAATAAAAATTTAATCTCTGCACTTTACAAAATAAAATCCTATTTAGATTACGGCTCTTTTGGCCCACTGCAACTAGTTGCATGCGACGCTTTATCAGAAAAAAGCGATCAATATTTGGTCGATTTGCGTAAAAAATATCATAGCCGTGGTGAATTTTTAGTTGAATTGCTAAAAAAAGAGCTGTCATGGAATGTTGACGCGCCTAAGGCTAGCATGTTTTTATGGTCAAAATTACCAAAAGAATTTTCTCATCTTTCTTCGTTTGATTTTTGTCGAAAAATGATTGAAGAGGTTGGGGTGGCAATGTCACCAGGAAGCAGCTTTGGTAAGAACGGCGAAGGTTTTGTGAGATTTTCTTTAATTCACAATGAGGCGAATATGATGAAGGCGGTTGAGAAGATGAAGTTGGTGTTTTAAAGATGAATTTTTGTATTATAGAGGCGAACTTATGAATTGAATCCGTGACGAGATGGACCCCTCGTAATACTCTAATTTGTCACCCCGTCGCATGACGGGGTCCATCTCGTCACAAATTCTCAACTTAATTTAAAAATCGAAATCTTGACAAAATGGACCCCGTCATTCGACGGGGTGACAACTTAAGAAATTAAGTGACAACTTATTTAACTATTTTCTAGCAATATAAAGTAAATACTGCCGTCCTATGCTCAGGTTCCATCTAGTCGCGAACACAAAACCATAATAAAAAACCACAAATCAAACCACCATGACAAAATACTATTATACTTACATAGTAACCAACAAACCAAATGGAACTTTTTACACCGGAATAACCAGCGATTTACCAAGAAGAATTTTTGAACATAAACAAGGATTAACTAAGGGTTTTACGCAAAAATATAATTTAAAATTTTTGGTTTATTATGAAATTCATGAAGATGTAAAATTCGCTATTGAAAGGGAGAAAATTATAAAAAAGTGGAGAAGGTCAATAAAGATTGAGGCAATAAAGAAAATGAATCCCTATTGGAGGGATTTGTATTTTGAGTTGTAGAAGTTGAGTTTATGAATATGAGCTCACGACGTCTTACACAAGTTGTCACCCCATCTAATCTAATTTGTCACCCCCCTTTCTAACCTAATTTGTCACCCCGCCTTACCCTAAATTGTCACCCCGTCGTATGACGGGGTCTATTTCGTCAAGATTTCGATTTTAAATTAAGTTAAGAATTCTTGACTAGATAGACCCCGTCATACGACGGGGTGACAATTTAGGGTAAGGCGGGGTGACAATTTAGGGTTAGACGGGGTGATAGAAAAAAGTAACGAACTTAAAGTAAAAAAGTGGTAGACTTAACTAAGTAACGAACTTAAGTAAAAAAGTAATGAACTGAAGCGAGAAAGTCACCCCGATCGAATGGTCAGCGCCCATCTCTTCGTGAGCTCATATTCGTAAACTAAATGCTGGAAACTAAAAAAACCACAAATCACAATATAAACAAACAAAATGATCAATTTCAAAATTCTCACCATCTTTCCAGAACTTTTCCCCGGACCTCTCGCCACTTCAATTACAGGCATTGCTTTGGAAAAAAAACTATGGCAATTTTCTGCAATTAATATTCGTAATTACGCCAAAGACGAAAGAGGAACGGTTGATGATGCGCCTTATGGAGGCGGTGCGGGCATGGTTTTAAAGCCCGACATTATAGCTGACGCAATTGAAAAAAACCTTACAAGCAAAAAAACTAAAATTTTTTATCTTTCACCTCGCGGTAAAGTTTTTACACAAAAAAAAGCGCAAGAATTAGCCAAAGAAGAAGAAATTATTTTACTCTGTGGACGCTACGAAGGCGTAGATCAGCGAGTTTTAGATGAATTTGAAATTGAAGAAATTTCAATTGGCGATTATGTTTTAAGTGGCGGAGAGTTAGCTGCTTATGTTGTGATTGATGCAATTTTAAGAAATGTTGAAAATGTGTTAGGAGCTGATGAGTCGCTGTCTGAAGAGTCTTTCGGTTCAGATAAAAATCCTGAATTTTCTAATCTTTTAGAATATCCTCACTTCACCCGCCCACAAGAATGGCGCAACCGCAAAGTTCCCGAAATTCTTACCTCAGGACATCATAAAAAAATCAGCGAATGGCGCAAAGAAAAGGCGCACGAAATTACCAAAAAAAATCGCCCTGATTTGTTGTTAAAATAAAAATATTGTAATAATTAAATAAATATTTAACATAAAACAATATTACTTTATTTAAACAAAACAAATTATGCAAAATCAAAATTTAAACAAAAGAATAACCCTAGATTTTCCTGAAGATCTTTACAGAATAGTTAAAACTTTTGCAGCCTTCTATGACCTATCAATTAAAGATGTTATTGTTGGGGCGGTAAGTAAAGAATTGAGTGAAAATAACATCAATATTCCAAATCAAGAAACTATAAAAACTTTTAAAAAAACTGACAAAAAAAGTGGTTTGCTAAAACATAATTCTTTTGATGCACTTCTATCTGACTTAAGAAAAAAAGGAGAAATTGACTAAAAACTATGTTAAGGCAAATTTACACCACTAAATTTAGCAAAGATATTGTAAGAATGGCTAAAAGAGGTAAAGATTTAAATAAAATTAAAAAAATTATTGATTTACTAAGTCTTGAAAAAACTCTAGATTCAAAGTATCGAGACCATAATTTATCTGGAAATTATATCAAAAGAAGGGAATGTCATATAGAGCCTGATTGGTTGTTAATTTATAAGCTAGAAGATGATGAAATAATTTTTGAAAGAACGGGAACTCATTCAGATTTGTTTAAATAGTTTTGATTTTCCCGACTTGAGCAACTTAGTATGGTCAAATTAACCTCAAAATCTCCTCAATTAATTCATTAGATTTTGCCTTGATTAAAAATTCTTGTTTTGTGAGTGGGTCATAAACTATTGCATCTACTGATTTTTTGAGTGTTTTTGTTGTAGATTTAATTGATTTGTTTGTTTTAATTTCGATATATTTTGCAATTGCTAGAGCTGTGAAGCAAATCAGGATATGCGTTTCAATGGCTTGTCTTTTGTTGTGGAATATTGGTCTTGCTTTTAAATCAGATTTGGAGATGCGGAAATTCTGCTCTACTCTCCAAAGATTTTTATATTGCTCTATAGCATTTTCATTGCTTAGTTTTTCTTCACTTAAGTTGGTATAATAGCCTTTAATTCCGAGTAAGAGTCTAGTTTTGCTGATGAGATCTTTATTTAATTCATAGCCTAATTTTTTACCTTTTAAAAACTTGGTTCTTTTAATGATTTCTGCGGCACTGGGATGTTTTATGTAGTAATTGGACTTCTCAAGCTGTTTATCCATCTCGCGCTTTTCTTTATCAAAGCGTTTCTTTTCAAATGATAAAATTAAGTCACCTTTATTTTCCGTTTTGATTCTAATGGTTTTTTTATCTTCTTGGTTTAATTGCTTGGATATTTTTGTAATTAATGTCGGTGATAAATTGGCCGTCCTTGCTGCTACAATATAATTTAAATTCTCATTTATTAAAAACTTAAAATTATCCTCACTCATCATTGCTGAATCAGCAACAACAGTCATATCTTTGATTTTATATTTCTTTCTAAGTGAGTTGATCGAAGGCATTAGAGTATGTCCCTCAAACTTGTTACCGGCAAAAAGCTGGTAAGATACCGGAAAGCCTAAATCATTTACCAATAAGCCAATCATTATCTGCGGATTACTGCTTTTATTATCTTTGCTAAAGCCTATTCTTCTTATGCCATTATCATCTTCATCTTTTTTGCTCTCAAAATAAAGTGTGGTTAAATCGTAAAAAACCAAATTAAAGTTAAAGCCAAAATGCTTCTTGGCCACTGCAATTACTTTAGATTCAACATCTTCTTTTAACTTAGGTAATTCACTTAAAACACGATAAAAATCTCTTCTGCTATGCTTGATTCCAAAGTAATCGGAAATAAACTCAAAAGATTCAAGCTTTGAAGCGGGATTAGCAATTCTGGCAATTACTAAATCATTAATAATCTTGATTGATTTTTCTTCCCACAATCCAAGATTCTTGCCCAGTAAGTGAAGCTTGAGCTTCATTACAATTCCATAAAAACATTCATAAAATACGCGGTAGCGAAACCCCAGGCATTTACAATCGTTAATCGAAACCAGTGAAGCAGAAGGCTTTTTTGATTCGAACAAAGATAAAAAAGATAATTGAGAATTGCTTTTACTGTGAATCCAATCTGATGCCATGCGCTTTAGTTTAAGAATATCTTCTTTATTCCAAGCGCTACCAATATGAGCTAATACCTCCATCTTGCCATTCAAATAATTTACCACTTGAACAGCAACAGAACCAGATGATGTTTTTGTAGTCCTAATCTTCATTCAAAAACCATAATTTTTAACAAAAACTATAGCTTAGTATGGTCAAAAAAGAAAACAATGTGGCTTGAAGCGGCTAAAATAAAGGGTTTGGTAAAATGAATTGGGGGGGG
>CAMDMO010000038.1 GCA_945902255.1 Rickettsia typhi
CAAAGTTATTGTGCAAAAAAACGCCGGCTCAGCAATTGATTTTACCGATGATCAATATATTAAAGCTGGGGCTAAAATTGTTGAAACAGCTAAAGATGTTTATGCAAAAGCCGAAATGATTTTAAAAGTAAAAGAGCCTCAGAAAAGCGAATGTTCAATGTTAAGAAAGGGACAAATTCTGTTTTCTTATTTACATTTAGCTGCCGAACCAGAACTAACTAAAATGTTGATTAAATCTGGCGCAATTGCAATTGCTTTTGAAACTGTAACTGCAAATGATCGCTCACTTCCACTTCTTGCTCCAATGAGTGAAGTTGCTGGAAAGCTTTCAATTCAAGCTGGCGCTAGAGCTTTAGAAAAAGCTCAAGGTGGACGCGGTATTTTACTTGGTGGAGTTCCTGGAGTTGCTCGCGGTAAAGTAGTTATTCTTGGTGGCGGCGTTTCTGGAACTAATGCAGCGAAAGTTGCGGTTGGAATGGGCGCGGAAGTAATAATTCTTGATAAATCTTTAGCTAGAATGCGCTATTTATGCGATATTTTTGGCAATTCAGCTACGGTTCTTTACGCTTCATTAGAAAATATTGAAAAAAGCACTTCTGAAGCTGATTTAGTAGTTGGTGCAGTTTTAATTCCGGGTGCTGCAGCTCCAAAATTAATTACTGCTGCAATGGTTAAAAAAATGAAAAAAGGCGCGGTAATGGTTGATATTTCAATTGACCAAGGCGGATGTTTTGAAACCAGCAAACCAACTTCTCATAGCAATCCAACTTACACAGTTGATGGCGTAGTTCATTATTGTGTAACTAATATGCCAGGAGCAGTTGCTCGCACTTCAACTCAAGCTCTTGAAAATTCAACACTTCCATTTTCTCTAGCCATTGCAAATAAAGGATTTAAAAAAGCTTTGCTTAATGATCAACATTTGCTTAACGGCTTGAATGTAGCTAATGGAAAAGTTACCTACAAAGCAGTTGCTGATACTCTTGGACATAAGTTTATTGAAGCTAATAAGGCGATATAGCTATATAGAGACTGTCGCAAAATTGTCTTTTCGGTAATTTTGCGACAGCCTCATATAGGATTTATGGTGCTTGGCATCCCTAATGCCAAGCACCTATAGGAACAAATAATTCAAAATGTCACTCTCTTCCACATCAGATCTTATCAAAAAATATGGCCTTAACGCCAAAAAATCTTTAGGACAAAATTTCATTCTTGATAAAAATATTACTGATAAAATTGTTCGCGCTGCCGGCGATTTATCTCAATTTGAAGTGCTTGAAATTGGCCCCGGACCCGGCAGCTTAACGCGCTCAATTTTAGATGCTGGCGCAAAAAAACTTATAGCAATTGAAAAAGACCAAAGATGTTTAGAGGCCTTAAGTGAATTAAAAGAATTTTATAAAGATCAGCTGCAACTTATAGAATCAGACGCTCTAGAAATTGATGAAACTCGATTATTTCAAAGCGATAAAAAATTTAAAATAATCGCTAATTTACCTTACAATATCGGCACAATTTTACTTTTTAAATGGCTAAATATATCCAATAAAATTGCCTCGATGCATTTAATGCTGCAAAAAGAAGTAGTGGAAAGAATAGTTGCTAAAGTAGGTGATAACCACTATGGAAGGCTTGCGGTGATGGTAAATTTTTTATGTGAAACCAAAATGGTTTTCACGGTTAATAAATCAGTTTTCACCCCTCCACCAAAAGTCACTTCAGCAATTGTTCAAATTATTCCAAGAGAGAAACCTCTAGCGAATGTGGAGTTTAAAAAATTAGAAAAAGTCGTTGCCGCAGCTTTTAATCAAAGAAGAAAAATGATAAAATCGTCACTAAAAAGTATTTTAAAAAATCCTGAAGAAATTTTAAAAGAGGCTGGAATTAATCCAGAATTGAGAGCGGAGAATTTGACGATTGAAGAATTTTGTAAGATTGCAACAAGATTGAATAGTTTATAGTATCTTGCTAAATAAGGCATGAATATGAAGGGCGGAGCTGCAAACTCGCCCAGCTGAAGTCACCCTCCCCGAACAAAAATCATAAGATCCTAGGCTCTGCGAGCCAAGGATGACGGCGGTTGTGATGTTTTTATCTAAACGAGCTAAGGATGATGAAAATTGGTAAATTTTTTATCTCGAATTGGCGTTATAAATATGGATTTGGTATATACACAAAAAAAGGGCGGAGCTATTAAAAGCCTCCGCCCAATAATTGGTAAGTAAAAAACAAAATCCAACTATCTAGAATAGAATTCCGTAATGAAATGAGGTTGCATTTCAACTGCATAAGGAACTTCAGCAAAAGCTGGTTTAGCAGTTAATTTCACGCTAAGATTGTCTTTATCTAATTGTAAATAACTAGCAACATCACGCTCCATTTTTTGTAAAGCTTCAATTACAATAGTTAATTTGCGAGATTTTTCACGAACTTGCACAACATCCCCAACCTTAACACGGTAAGAAGGAATATTTACAGTTTTGCCATTAACCGTTACATGTTTATGGTTAACAAATTGTCTTGCCGCAAAAACTGTTGGCACAAAATTGGCGCGATATACTACAGTATCAAGTCTAGTTTCAAGTAAAGCTACGAAGTTTTCACTAACGTCACCTTTTGATTTTGAAGCTAGGGTAAATGTATTGAAAAATTGTCTTTCAGAAATATTTCCGTAATAGAATTTCATTCTTTGTTTAGCGCGCAGCTGAACACCGTAATCGCTGACTCTTCCTTTTGGAGAGGCGCCGTGTTGCCCTGGTTTATAATTTCTTTTGATAAATGGATCTTTAGCTTGACCCCACATGCTAGCACCAAGCTTTCTGCTGATTTTTTTCTTCGCGTTAATTCTTTTTGTCATGACTTTATTTTTTAGTTTTCCATTAGTTCTTTTTTAAGATTTCTTTTATTTGTAAAAAAGATTTGCCTTAAAAAATTTCTTCAACTGCATAGACTGCAGCTAAAAAAGGACTTCTTAAATAATATGAGAAGGGGCGGCGATTATCTATATCTAATAATCATTTGTCAAGCTTTATGAAGACTACTCAATATTAACCAAAATCGGTGTTGCATAATTGCCGATCACTTTAATATATGGCTTTATTTTTGATTTTGTAATCGTTTTTAAAACATCATCTTTTTCAGTAAAAAATCCCGATGCTTCAAGCAGATAAAACAACATTCCATCAACTTGCGCAAGCTTCGCACAGCGTAAAATTTTCACATCTATATTTTGCTCTTTGAAAGTTGCAATTAATTGAGATCTGGAAAATTCTTTATTTAATTCAACATAAAACAGGCTATTATCTGAGTTTGATTTTTCCGCTTCTTTTATTGCAACCGCCACCAATTGAATTTTATTGTAATTTTTTTCAACGCTAACAAATTCAACAAATGGAATTTTGGCAAAAACCTTTAAACCATTACGATTATTGGCTAAATTAATCCACCAATTTTCACTATTTTCTTCATTTTCATTATTTGGTAGAGCAAAAATACCAATATTTACCTGATTTTTTTCAATTTCTGCAATAATATTAGTAGCGCTGTCATGATTAAAAAAAGGCACGATATCGCCATAATATTCTCTAACTAGGTAAGAATAATCTGAGATATTTTTTGGATTATGAATTGCGATGTTTAATTTTTGCTCTCTCATATTTGCAGCAGTGATAATTTTGCGCCAAATATTAACAATTATTGATTTTGGAAAATTATCACTAGCCTTACTTACAAGCTCTTTTATCATATCAGCTTCACGACTTGATTTGATAAAGAATTTTTCTAAATTATTCTTTTTGAACTCACTAACCTTTTCAACCACTTGCATTCTTTGTTGAAATAGAGAGATTATCTGACCATCAATTGCATCAATTTCTGTGCGAAATTTTTGGATGGAGCTTGTTAAATCTTGATTATGTTGATTTTCCATGGCTGAAATTTATAATGTATAAAAATTAAAAAAGATTCAAATATAATGAAAGTGAAGTCAATTTTTGGACCAGAATATAAAGAATTTGAAATTGGTGAGATTATTTTTTTAGCACAAGAAAGTCCACTTAAACTTGCAAGTGGATCTGAAATAAAAAATTTCCCCCTCGCCTATCAAACCTACGGAAAACTTAATGCCGACCGATCAAATGCAATCTTAATTTGCCACGCTTTAACCGGAGATCAATATGTTTCATCAACTCACCCAATAACAAAAAAAGATGGTTGGTGGAATTTTATGGTTGGACCAAAAAAACCGATTGATACTGAAAAATTTTTCGTTATTTGCTCTAATGTAATTGGTGGATGTATGGGCTCAGTAAGTCCAAAAGAAATTAATCCAAATAGCATGAAGACTTACGGTATAGACTTTCCAGCCATTACAATTAATGATATGGTTCATGCGCAAAATCTTTTAATCGAACATTTTCAAATTAAAAGATTACATGCCGTAATAGGTGGCTCAGCCGGTGGAATGCAGGCTTTAGCTTGGGCTGCACTTTATCCTAAAAAAGTAAAATTAGTAGTTCCGCTCGCAACTTCTTTTCGCAATAGTCCTCAAAATATCGCTTTTCAAGAAGTTGGTCGACAAGCAATTATGAATGATGTTGATTGGTGCAATGGCAAATATTTATTAGAAAAAAAATATCCAACTAAAGGCTTAGCGGTTGCCAGAATGACTGCAAATATTACTTATTTATCAGAATCTTCTTTGCAAAAAAAATTTGGGCGAAACTTACAAAATAAAGGTAATTTTTCTTTTGGATTTAATGCTGAGTTTCAGATTGAAAGTTATTTACATTATCAGGCTTATAGCTTCGTTGAAAGATTTGATCCAAACTCTTATTTATATATAACTAAAGCGGTTGATTATTTTGATTTAGAAAGTGAATTTAATGGAAATCTTAGCAATGCTTTTTGTGATTTCGCTAAGAATCAAGATGGAAAATTTTGTGTAATTTCTTTTTCTGATGATTGGCTTTTTCCACCAAGTGAATCAAAAAAAATTACTCAGGCTCTAATTTCTTGCTCAGTCAATGCAAGCTCAGTCATTATAGAAAGCAGTGCTGGCCATGATTCATTTTTACTTGAAAATGAGGCGCTGAAAAATACAATTAGCGGATTCATCAACCAATAATAAACACCATGACCGGTATCGGACAAAATATTGCCAAACATCAAATTCGATATGATTTAGAAATCATTGCGAATCTAATTGCGCCAAATAAAAAAGTGCTTGATATAGGTTGTGGCGACGGTGAATTATTAGAATTTTTGAAAAAAAATAAAAACGCCGATGCTAGAGGTTTAGAAATCTCACAATCTCAAACCAGCAAAGCTTTAATGCGCGGCTTGTCGGTGATTCAAGGCAATGCCGAAAATGATTTAAGTTTTTATCCTGATCGAAGTTTTGATTATGCAATTTTAAGCCAAACAATTCAAGCCACTCATAATCCAAAGGCAATTTTAGAAGAAATGCTTAGAATCGCCGAATTTGCAATAATTTCATTGCCAAATTTTGCTCACTATAAAAACCGCTTACATCTTTTTTTTAAAGGAACCATGCCAGTAAACGAAACCATTCCTTTTGAATGGTTTGATACTCCAAATATTCATTTTTGTTCGATTAAAGATTTTGAAAAACTATGCAAAAATCTTAATTTCCATATTAAAAAAATGGTTTTCTTAACATCCAAACACCGCTTAATAAGCTTTCTTGGACATAAAATGATTGCAAATTTTTTAGCCGAATATGGTATATTTTTAATTACAAAAAATGACTTCGCTGCCGCAGGGCAAGAAGAAATAAGTTTTAAAAAAGATTTTAACAAAAAACTAGAATTTGCTTACCAAACTAGCAGTAGCGCGTTTGACGATATCAACAAATCAAATCAATAATGAAAAAAGCTTGGCTGATTTTTTTTATTTTTATCGCATCTTGCTCTTCGAGCAATTCAAATCATAAAAATAAAAAATCAAAATATCGCGCTAACAATAATTCCAGCTTCAAAAGGGTTGATAGTAAATTTGCAAATAAAATTTCACCTTCAGAATCAATGCAGGCGGGAATTGAAAAGAAAAAATCTTTTTATTCTTTTGCAACAACAGATTCAGACTCTAACGACGATCAATTTACTAAAAATTCCTTAGAATTAAAATATGTAGAAGATCAAAATATTGTTAATGACAAAGGCGAATATGTTGGACAGTTTAAAATTGGCAATCCATACGAAGTGCAAGGGGTTGCTTATTTTCCACAAAATTATGAAGATTACAGCGAGACCGGCGTTGCTTCTTGGTATGGAGATGATTTTCATGGAAAGCCCACCGCTAATGGCGAAGTTTACAATATGGCAAGCATGACCGCAGCTCACCGCACTCTTCCATTGCCTTCTATGGTTAGAGTTACTAATTTAAATAATGGAAAAAATGTCATTGTTCGCGTCAATGATCGTGGACCTTTTGCAAAAAATAGGGTAATTGATGTATCGGAAAGAGCTGCAGTTATGCTAGATTTTAAGGATAAAGGCACAACAAATGTAAAAGTGGAATTGCTGCGCAACGACACCAATGAATTGCTAAAAGCACTTAAGGGTGCTTCTAAAAACTAAAAATCAAATATGAGTAATTATCAAAATAAAAAAACAAATTTTAAAAAACTGCACTTAGAAACCCAAATGGTTAGAGGCGGAACAATTCGCTCTAACTTTGGAGAAACTTCTGAAGCAATTTTTATGAATTCTGGTTTTGCTTATAATTCCGCAGAAACTGCTGAAAATCGTTTTAATGGAGAAGAACCCGGATATGTTTATTCGCGCTATTTAAATCCCACTTTAAAAATGCTGGAAGATAAATTAGCATTATTAGAAGGCTCTGAAGCGGCTTGTGTTATGGCTAGCGGCATGGCTGCGGTTTTCGCTTCAATCATGTGTCAAATTAAAGCTGGCGATCACTTTATCGCTTCTAAAGTCTTATTTGGCTCTTGTTTTCATATTGCAACAAAAATTTTACCAAATTATGGAATTGAAGTAACGTTGGTTGATGGCCCAGATAACAAGGCTTGGGAAAAAGCTTTTAAGAAAAATACTAAGGTTGTTTTTATTGAAACACCAGCCAATCCAAATCTTGAAATTGTTGATATTGAATTTATCGCCAAACTCTGCAAAAAACATAAAGCGAGCCTTATTGTTGATAATATTTTTGCCTCACCTTATTGCCAAAAATCACTTGAACTTGGCGCAGATATTGTAGTTTACTCCACCACAAAACATATGGATGGACAAGGTCGAAGTCTTGGAGGATGCGTTCTTGGAAGTGAAAAATTTATCAAAGAAACTTTATTACCTTTTCATCGCCACACCGGCCCCGCTCTAAGCCCTTTTAACGCTTGGATTATTCTAAAATCACTAGAAACCTTTCCTTTGCGCATGGAAAGACATTGTCAAAATGCTGAAAAACTTGCCAAATTTTTGGAATCTCACAAAAAAATTAAACGCGTCTTATATCCAACACTAAAATCTCATCCTCAATTTAAAACCGCAAAAAAACAGATGATTAACGGCGGCGCCATGCTTGCTTTTGAAGTCAAAGGCAGTAAAAAAGACTGCTTCAACTTCATGAATCGCTTACAAATTATTGATATATCTAATAATTTAGGTGATGCCAAATCTTTAATTACCCACCCCGCAACCACTACTCACTCTAATATTTCTCGCGAAGATCAAGAAAAAATCGGCATTACAGAATCAATGTGTCGCCTTTCGGTTGGCCTTGAAAATATTGATGATTTAATAGCCGATTTAACTCAAGCTTTAAAAATTTAACGCAATTTCTTTATTTTTCTTGCCACTTAGCTGAAATTAATATATGGTTAGAGACCATTACTAATTATTTTTATCAACTTATGCCAAGTTTCGATATAGTCTCTAAAATAAACACTCAAGAAATTGATAACGCCGTTAATTCTGTAATGCGCGAATTAACAAATCGCTATGATTTTAAAGGGGCGAAATTTAATCTCGAATTACAACTTAAGGATAATTTAATCATTATAACCGCTGAAGATGAATATAAAATTGGACAAATTCGTGATTCTCTAAAAGTATTTGCAACGAAGCGCGGCATTGATGTAAAAGCCTTCGATTTTCAAAAAGAAGAAAAGGCTGGTGGAAGCACAATCAGACAAGAAGTGAAGCTAAAAAATGGCATCGAACAAGAAATTGGCAAAAAAATTGCTAAACAAGTCAAAGATTTAAAACTCAAGGTTCAAGCTTCCATTAGAAGCGATGAGGTTAGAGTGGAAAGTAAAAATCGCGATGATTTACAGCAGGTAATGTCGATATTGCGCTCAACTCCTTACGATATTCCATTACAATTTATTAATTTTCGTGATTAGCTCATGTCAATACAAAGCGTAGCAAAAACGATAGCAGAACATCCAATTATAAAAGGCATAACGAAGCTATTTAAGATAGCGGTTGGAATTCCTTTAGCTACAGCAGCTACAGCAGTTCTTGGTATTGGTTTGGTATTGGCTCAAACAGCTAAATTAACTCACGCTCATTTCATCAAAAAATTTGGTATTGGTAAACAGCTAACTTTTGATATTGGGCTAACCGAAGTATCGGACTTCTTTAAAAAAGCTATATATAAAACTTGGTCTGAATTTGCACTAGAACCATATGCAGCAGCAGCAAAATGGGCGGAAGACTATTCGGAAAGAAGAGTTCAAGATAAAGAACAAATTCATCAAACAAATGATCATTTTGAAGGTGACGGATCATATGAAGGAGATGGAGCTACTCATACCGGAGATTCTGGCTTAGATCATAGCGCATATCAATATCACCGTTTGCAAGAAATTGCTAAATTGAAAGAAGATGAAAATATTAAAATAGAAATTAAAGAAAGAGCTCAACATTTAGAAGATCTCGAAAAAGAAGCTAAAAAACAAGCTGATGAATTTAAAGCAGGAATAGCAAAAGCAGAGGCAGAAAAAAAGGCTCAGGCTGCAAAAGAAAAAGCAGATTCAGACCAAAAGGTTGAAGAAGAAATTAGAATAAAAATAGCAGAAAACAGAAGAAAGATAGAAGAAATGGCCAGAGCACAAAAAAGAGACAAAGAAAATGTAGATCAGGCGCTACGAGATGGCCATAAAGCGAGAGCTAGTAATATCCCTCAAACTAACTGTCGCGCCGAAAATGCAACTCCACTATCCGTTGCGGCGATTGAAAAAACTCCAATCACTACTTAGCTTTAAAATTAATACATTCTCCCAACATCTCTCAGGGCCTACGCATGAAAAACTTATTAAAAAAACACTCGTCATCCTTGATGCGAAGCGTCGAGCATCTTGTGAGTTTATTTTTTAGAAGCTCAGGCTCATAAGATCCTCGAATCTGCGGATTCAAGGATGACGAGTGTTTTGGTTTTTTTTACGCGCCAAGCCGCGCAACATCCCTACCTAGAATTTGTAATACCCTTACTTAAAATTGCCGCCAATTGTTGAGCTTTTGTAGGCTCTGGATCTGGGCTTGGAATCGCGCTAGAACTTTTATCTTTTTCACCAGTATTGTAATAGTAGTCCATGGCTTTTTTACGAAAATCTTTATAACCAACTTCATCTTTACCAATTACAACTTTTTGACCCTTAAATAGATCCACAACTTCTTTTGAAAGAACTTTCATTTTTCTATCTTCCAACTCCTTGCCACTCAAATCCTTAGAAGATGATGTCGATCCTTTTAAGGCCTCATCTTCTTTTGAATCAGGCTCCTTACTTGCGCTTGATTCTTTTGCTTTTACAGCAGCTTTGGAAACGGAAGTGTCTTTTGGAGATGCTGGCAAAGCTATATCTGGAGAAGCTTTTGGAGATGCTATAGGCGATACCACTAAATTTGGAGCAGCAACTTTAACATCTGCCTTAGCAGCTGCAACAGAAGCTGTGGCTGGTTTTGGCGTAGCTGGTGTAGCTAAATGAGTTACGTCTGGCTTAACTTTTGGTGGCGCTGGAGGCACTACGGCCGCATTCAAAACAACTCCAGAAGAAGATGTTTTTGTGGAAATAGTTGGTGAGGCTTTTGATGTAGGTGACACAGGCTTTATCGAAACCGGAACAGCTTTTGGTGGCAGTGGAGGCGCCACAACCTGTGACACCGGAGATGTAACTCTTTTTTCAGCAACCCCAGAAAGAGTAGAATCTTTTGCAGATTCTGAAGGGGTTGTTTTTGGTTGCGGTGAGGAAACTGTTGGCGGAGTAGCTGCAAATGTAGATTTTGGTGACGAAGGTAAAACTGCTGCCACAGCTGGATTAACAACCCCAGAAGCCGCAGATGACTCGGGCGTTGGTGCGGGAGCCGCCGCGGGCGAAGGTTTTTGATCCGCCAATTGATTCAGTGCAATTCTACGAAATACTTCTGTTAAAGATAATTGCTCTGGTAAAGCATAAACTTCTACCATGGTATGATAAATAGACCCAACAATTCTATTAAGCATTACTTCTTTGATCTCTAAAATTCTCTTTTTTTCTTCATTTGAAAATATTGCGGGATCGGCACTCTTTTCATCAAAAAATAAAATACGCCTAAAAAGATTTTCTCCATTACTTTCAAAACGCCCTACTCCAAATTTTTCCGCCAACTTTACAAGCTCTTCTCTCTTAGCGTCATCTCCATCATTAGCTAACTGACCAATTCCAACCCCATCTTCCAGAGCAGTGCCAAGATGGTATGAATTTTTGTAATTAGCAACTATCGCATCATGAAATGCCTTAACTCCTAAAACACTATTAGTTTCAGCAAATACGGACCTTACAAGATCTAGGTTTTCAACTCCGGCACCACTTCTTTTTCTCAATATTTCCTTTACAATACCATTCCAAACAGCGGCAGAGGCAGATATTTCAGAAGTAGATCCTTGAAAGAATTTTTGCTTTTTAGAACCTTCTGCACCACTTAAATCATCCGCCAGCTTCATAAGATTTAAAATATCCCCATATCTATCTAAAACAGGATATTGAGGAACTAACTGATAAACCTCCTTGGTCTCACCACCTACGGTTATTATATATTTTCTTTGTTTTATAATTTTTGAATCAGAAGGGTTTCGAGCCAATTTTACATCTGTCTCTTCCTCGCATTTTACCCTCATGTCACCAAAATCAACTTCCTGACCGAGTGGAATTGAATATTTATATAAGCCCGAATCCCTCTTTTCTCCTCTATAGCCAAAAGCAACCATTTGAGAATCCATTCCAGTTACAACGCCAACATCATTATCAAAACAAGTTCTCCAAAATTCGCTATGACTTGGACTATCATATTGTTCTACACCTCCAGCAGCGTTAGTAGGAAATTGACCAATAATATGTTGTGAATCAATATCTGGCCCAGTGCCAAGAGTAAAGTGTTGAGCGTTATAACCACCACCTACTGGACTTGACTTTGGAGCAATAACTGAGCGAGTCATTTTGTTAAAACTTTAAGTTATTTAATTTCCCAATGCTTATTTGGTTTAAAAAATTTAGATGTGACGATTGTAGCGGTTTTAAGAATTTTTATCAATAAAATATAAAATTCTAACAAAGCTAATAAAAAAAATTACCAAAAAGGAACAGCCAAAAATCAACCACCACCAATAAAATGAACAATTTCAACCCTACTACCCTCATCTAAAATAACTTCTCTAAATTGATCTAAATTGACAATTTCCAAATCTTTTTCCACTGCAATTTTTTTTACATCGAGCCCAAGCTCTAACACTAGCTCGGCAACTGTCATTTTATGATCAAGAATTCTCTCTTCACCATTTAAAATAATTTTTACTTTTGACATATATTCAATCTTGTTCAAAATAGCTGAAAGTTATAACTTTAAAAAACTTATTTAATTAAATTGAAATTATACAGCCGCTATATTTTTCACAAGGTTCTTATTGGATTTCTTGCTTTTAACGCCATTCTAATATCATTAATTTGGTTTAGCCGCGCTATTTCTTTTGTCAGATATGTAACCGAAAATGGCATTGAACTCAGTCAGTTTTTTTATCTTTTTATCCTAATTTTGCCTTGGTTGCTGTTATTTATAATTCCAGTTTCGCTATTTGCTGCAATTTTGATTATTTATAATCGTATGATTGTAAGTAACGAAATTACTATTTTAAAAAATTCAGGATTAACCAAAATCTCAATCTCAAAACCAGCCTTAATACTCGCTTTCATAGCTTCACTTTTTTGCTTTCTTACTTCTTTTTATTTAATGCCACTCGCCAATAAAGAGCTAAGAATATCGCGCATTAATTTTGAAAATAATTATGCAAATTTATCTTTTAATCCAAAAACCTTTGAGACTTTAAAAAATCTAACAATTTACGCTCAAAATCGCGATAGTAATAATCGACTTTCTGGAATTTTATTGCATGATCAAAGGTCGGAGAAATATTCTATAACTATC
>CAMDMO010000039.1 GCA_945902255.1 Rickettsia typhi
ATGGAGCGCTAACTTTTCCTGACAAATCTCTTTTAATAGAAGACTGCTTATCCAAGCATTAAAAAAGGAAAAGGTGACAGGTCACTTTCTCTATCTCTCATTTTTCTGGTAGAGTAACTTTTTATTTTCTAGATTGAAGATTCTTTCAATTAGTAACCACCTAATTTTATATGAAGACACTTCGCTTTTTTCTTCTTATTTTCCTACTCACAAATTCATCATTGCAAGCTGCTGATAAAGAATATGTCAGCTTTGATTTAGCTTCATCTCACAATCATCCAGTCACTAAAAGATTACGCGAAAGTTTTGATGTTTTGTTTAAGAAATATTCAGCAAATGAAATTTCTTTTGACCGTTTAAAACTTGGTAAAAGACAGATAGAAATGTTGAAAGAAAAATTTGTTGTTCTTGTGGTAAGTGAGGGAGAATTTGGTGGATATTTTTTAACTATTGTTATCTCACTCAAAGAAGCACCTTATAAATTTTATAGTTGGCGGGTCTGGCTTTATGATATTAGTGGCAATGGCGAAGAGTTTGAGATTCGTAATATTAAAGAAACTGCTATAGGTAAGAAAGAAGAAGAGCAATTTTTACCTCTCTTAAATAAAGAAAATCTAAAATATTGGCAGTAAGAATTTTAGCAAAATTATTTATTAACCTCATTATTAAAATTATGACCAAAAATATTGATTCTTGGATAAAGAATAGAACAGAACATCAAGTTAAAGCTTTAGAAAAAGCCTCAAAATATTTTGATAATAATGATGCTTTTACGATTAATACCCTTGAAGCAATTTATGGGCAAGAAAGTAGTTTTGGAAAATATGATAAATCAGAAAAAAGAGGAGATAAAGGAGCCGTGGGTCATTTCCAAATTGAGAGAGGAACTGCTGAAGAATACGGACTTAAAATTACTAAAGAAAATGATCCAAGATTTGATGTTAATGAAAGCTCAGAAATTGCAGCTCAATATTTAATTAGACTTAATTCATTATTTAATAGTAATAGAAGGCTTGGTGAGGATAAAGAAGGTAATATTATTTCAACAATTTTTGTTCCTGATATTAACGAAAGAAAATCATTTATTATTGCCGCTTATAATGGTGGTCAAGGAACAATAGCAAAAGCTCAAATGGCTGCTAAATCTGATGGTAAGGATGCAACTAAATGGGAAATAGTAAAAGAATATCTAGAAGAAGCTGGAGCAACAGATGCAAAAGCTAAAGAAATAATAGAATATGTTGAAAAAGTTTTGGCTTATGAGAAAGAATTTGCAAAAAAATCTAAAGCCAATAAAAAATTAAAAGATAAAGAACCGTCAAAAGTCTCAGATAATAACTCTGAAGATGGACATTGGGTTACGCTTGATAATGGAAGGCATGTTTTTATTGAAGACAAAAAAGTTGGTTAGATAGCTTTAAAACTAACTAATTTAAAAATATTTTTTTTGCAAAGTTCGAAAAGATCTTGCTAAGCGAAAAATACTTTCGAACTTCTGCATCCTCTTGTTAAACCATCTACAATCAACAAAATCAACGCTCTAAAATTTGGAGAACGGTTCGCAAGATACCACACTTGCTCCACCATTTCCCCTCAATGCTTGGTAAAATTTTCTAGAATTTATTTATTATTTGGTGTCCGCCTGGTGTCCGCAAGTATTTAAAGTGGTGGTAATATTTTTGTTGAAGCTTTACCTGCAAGAAGCTTTGCACTCTCTACTCGCGTAGATTTGGCTGGCGCACCTACTTCTCTCGTTTCATCTGACGATTCTACTTCTGCAAAAGCCGCCGCTCCAGCTCCAGCATATCTTGCAGATGACTCTGCACCACCTACCGTACGACTTTTTTCTGCAGCTAATTCGTTATTTCTGTTGATGCATAATTTTATATTGGCCAAGGCTTCGCGCCCTACATCTCCCATTTCGTTGAAATCAAGAATAAGGCTTGTCATGGTTTTGTTTATTCTTAGGGCTTCGGCTAGGGCTATGGCTCCTTCATCTCCGATAAGGTTGAAAGAAAGATTAAGGCTTGTCAGGGCTGGCTCCTCTCTCAGGACTACAGCTAGGGCTGACACTCCTTTAGGTCCGATGCCTTTCTGAATAAGATTAAGACTTGTCCGGGTTGGGTCTTTATCTCTAATTTCTCTAATTTTTAGCACTAAACTTTCTTCTGCAGATGTGGTCGTTTGAGCCGCTGGAGAAGCTGTAGATTCCATCCTACCAGAACCTGCGCCACCAAACACGGCTGGCGCTGCAGCTCCTTCTCTTTCTTCATCCATGGCTGCGCCAACTCCGCCACCACCTTCTGCTAAGGGTGAAGTATGGGCATAATCTTCATGAGCAGGATCTGCTTTTTCATCACGTTTACGCAATATCTCGTTCAATCTTTCCATTCGCTTAATAATTCTTCCTCGAATTTCATCGTGCCTATATGCACTTTCTGGATCCGTGATTATTTCTGTAGATATAGTTTCATTTTCAGTTCTAATATTCAATGCCTCGAGATATAATTCTGGAAAATGCTTTACGATAAAATCAAACAACTCTACCAGATTATAATCTTTTTCACCAATTTTAATTGTCTGCTTAACCTCTTCAAGATCAACTCTCTTTTCATCAAAAAACAAACGGGTATAATAGCCAAGAGATGCCATTGGAATCTTGGGCATGAACTTATAAAATTCTTCAATTCTATCTCTCGCTCCACCAGAATTAAATCCCTCATAATTATTTTCAAAACTATCTTCTTTTACTGTTAAATGTTTTAAATAATCGAATAAATAGGCTACAAAGCCTGATGGAACTTGCACATGCAAATTGTCGCCAACATTATATAAAAAATTTGCTTTACTATATTGATGAAAAATAGGAGTATCAGCTCCTAATTCTACTGGCATTCTATGACTAATTTTTAAAGAAAAGCCCCACCCTCCTTTATAATGCGCAACCCGCGAAAGATGCACCTCTCCTTTTTGAGCTGCTGAAAAAAAATCAGTTAAAGTTAATTGGGGAGAACCTTTATAGCTATTGGTTGCAATAAAACTATCTATCTCTGCATTAGAAATATGCCTTATTTTTTTTCTATCTGAAGGATTCCCTAGAATACTATTTAATTCTTCTGCATCTAATCTTATATCTAATCTGACGATTCTAAGAGGATGTACAAGGTAGCACTCTTCAGGAGATTCCGGATCTTCATATTGCAAGATTATTTTACCAGAATCTTTATCAGTATGCTGGGCATAATACATGTGGAGTGCCGCATTAGGAATCGTCCCATCATTTAAACATTCAATCTCCATTTTTCCGCTAACTCGGAAACCTTCTCCCTTTATTTCGAATAATTTGCGCAATTCATACATAAATTCTCTATCACCTTCGGAGTGAAATAAAATAACTGCCTGAGTTAATTTAGGGTCTGTTTTATCTGGAATTAACATATATCGCAGATTGGGCATTTTACTAATATTTTAATTTGTTATTATGTTTTGCTTCATGCTAAAAATAAAGCCGCCCACTTTTTTTGCCAACTTTGCATCGGCAATTTATAAGAAAATCAAAATAACCCGGCACCTTTTTTAAATTATTAACTAATTTAGCGAATTATAAATGCGTAGTAAATTTTTAACTCAATTAACTAAACCTGCATTACCTAAATCGATTGGATATTATTCAACAGTTGATTTCTCTAAAATAAGAAGCATTCCTAAAATTCTTACCGAGTCAGAACTTTCTTTCAAATCTTGTCTTGAGGATTCTTGCAAAATGCTTGCAAAAGATAGCGTTCAAAAAGATTTATTTAGTACTGTTGAATATGACTTTAAAACAAATATTGAACAGTTAAAAAAGACTGAATTATCTACCGTAAAACCTCTTAGAGCTAGGTATGATGCCAATCTAAAATCGTTATATTTGGCTTTAAGTAGGAAATTTGACATAGAAGGTGAGCAGCAAAAAACCATTGCAATAAATATTTTAGGAACTCAGTTATCGTTAGTAACTTTCTTTCATGATTTGAAAGACCCTGTTCATACTCAAGTTTTATCCAGCTTTATCTGCTACGAAGGGTTTCCATTGGCTTATTCAGCTAACGCAATTTCATTGGCGCTAAGTGCTAACAATCGAAATATCCATCATTTTGCTTTGGGAGAGTTGCCAAAAAAAATTCCCACCATGCAGGAATATGATTTATTTGGCAATAGCCTGGTGATGTCTCTAGTGCAAATATCCTTGCCACTTCTAGTTGAAGATAAAATAAATTTGGGCTATCAGAGAATATCTTGTCGAGAAAACGATTCACTTAAGGCTCAAAAAGAAATTAGTGGAATTGAAGAAAGGCGTAGTTCAAATTTTCCAAGAGTTTATGCATTTGCCGTGGCATTTTTAGAAAAAATTGCAAATGATCTTGGCAATGTAAGGCCCGATTATAAGGGTGCGCCTTCTATCGCGGTTGGATCAGAAATAATTTTTGCAGCTCCAAGCTCAGAGACAAAATTAACAGCAATTGATATGATTGCCTCAGGCACTCCTCTGGGCAAGAGTCGCTAATTACAAAAATAACTTTCAATCTCTCATTAATAAAAAGAAGAAAAGGTGCCAAGTTATTTTCTGATCTTGCTAAAAGTAACCTGGTACCTTTTTTTATTTTTCATAAATCAAAACAGAGTCATAATCGCCAAATTTCTCTTTTCCAACCAACTTATAATGCTTAAGCAAAAGATCGCCTAAATAAGATCTTTCTTGTCTTGATATAATTCTTGCAACATCGCTAGATTCAACAACAACAACCCATTTTTTGCTTTTATTGGCTATTTCTAAATATATAGCATTTAGGTCTTCTATATAAAACATGTGGCGCAAATTGGCGATTTTTAGTGGTGATTTTTCTAATAATTTTAGGGAGAAATAATAATCTTGATCATTGATTGCCAACATCAATAAATCTTCTCTAACTTTATCACTATCGCCAATATATTTTTTAATAAATTCTACTTCTTGTTCGCGATATGTGCGCCTTTCTTTTACTGACGCCGCTTCATTTAAAATAAAATTTTCTTTTAAAGTATTATAACTAAATAAATTAAACCAAAATGCTGAGCTAAAATAAGCTATAATCAATAATGGCAATATAGAAATTAGGCTTTCGCTTTTAATTTTAGGAAAAAATTTAACAAAATCTTTTTTGTGGAAATTTTTACAAAATTTATCTGCAAAAATAACCAATAAAATTACCGCCGGATATCCGCAATGAAGTAAGTTTGAATAGTGACTTCTGCCAACAAAATAGCTGAATAATCCCGTTCCTAAAATTGTAAGAGTGAGAATAAAATAATTTTGTAGGGAGTGGCTTTTTGTAACAAAATTATAAATAGAAAAAACATATCCAATAATATAGATCATCACCAAAATATACCACGCACCAAAGGCGGGAATATTTATCATTGCATAACCAAAACCAACCGCCGCTTTTTGACCGTAAAAAAGATAGGAAATATCTGGCCATTGCCCATATTTTAATCTTAATATTGAGAAAAATACTAACCAGATGGAGGCTAAAATTCCGAAAGATTTGGCTAAATGTTGACTAAATTGAACAATATCTATTAGTGGCTTTTTAGCATCAATTACAAATTTTTTATAGCCAGACATCGCTACAAACACTATAAAACTAGGCACCCCCACATCTAAATTCCAAATAGTTGCGATGCTAAAAATTACTAATCCTAAATAATATTTTGAATTGCTGGGTTTTTTAAAAAACAAATATAAAAAACTAAGTAATAAGGCGGGGAAAAATAGGCGGATATATTCATATTGAAATATTATGTCGCTTGAATCTGGCCATGTATTATTGGAAAAATTTTGTATATATAAAAAGGTTAAAAACCCCATTAATGCCACTAATTTATTTTCAATTACTGAAAATATAAAAAAAGCAATTGAAGCGACAGCTGTGAGAAACATCAGCGCCATCATTATTTTTAAACATAAAATGCTGGGTGAAATATATAAAAATATTTGCAAGAAATATGGATGTAATCCATAGAGACTTTTTAGATCAAAAAGCGGTGCCTTACCTAGAAATGTCTGAACAATTGGATAAACAACTGGGCTAAAATTTACCGCAACTGATTCATTAAAAAAAGAATAGCTGCCAATAAATAAAATTAGCGCAGCGGCGGATATAATAAAAATTATTGAGGTTATTTTCTGTAATTTTTTATTTCCAAAAACATCATAAATTATTGCCAAATAAGCAAATATTAACGCGGTAATTATGGTTAAAGAAGAAGAGTATAATTGTATTTTTTGCCAAAATTCAATTGTAGCAAAAGTGGTATTTTGAACTAGAATCTCTAAGGTTAAAAAGGTTAGAATAATTCCTATTGCTATGAAAAAAAACGATGTAATTGCAATTAAATTAGATAAAAATTTTAAACGCTCTTTTTCTATTTTAAGCAAACTTGGCACTAGATATTTTTGCGACAAAAATAACGAAAAAAATAATATTATGGGCACTAAAATTGCTGATAGAACATAAGCTAGACGATCTTTTCCTTCGCGATCTGCCAAGGCTTGGTGATCGCTGCCATCTACAGTAATTAAGAAGGTATATGGCCTTACGGCTAAATCTGAAATTGCTTGATAATCATAAAAACGAAACACAGAAAATATTACCGCCAAAACTATAAAAATTCCGAGATAGGCGTGAAGAGTTAGTAATAAATTTGCGATTGAAGAGTTATTTTTTATATTTTGCATAGTTAGTGGAAAAAGAGGCTTTAAATCCCTTTTAATAGCAATTCATCAAAATATCCCCAACCACCGTCATCCTTGGCGCGTGAGAGTCGAGGATGACGGTGGTTGATAGATTTTCTATCCCAAATGGCGTTTTATATTTTTTTAAAACCTATCACCGCCAAATTCCCAATAGGCAAAGAAATTGGCAAATAACCGATTTTAATTTTTTTAATTAGATCGATAATTTGTTTTTTCATTGGCACTGCCGGCAATAGTTTTACCCAGTAAAATAGCGGATATTTATTGATTATTGGAAAAACTTTTACCTCTTTAAAATTCGCCAACAAAAACATTTTTTCTAAACTTTTTGGTGAAAAAAGTTGCATATGTTCAATGTCATAAATTGGCGATTTTGATTTTAAAATCTGATTTACTCTGCCTCTAAAATTATGAGTTACGGCAAAAAATCTGCCATCTTTTTTTAGCAAAGAATATACATCTTGAGTTAATTTTAGAGGATCAAAAACATGTTCAAAAGTTTGAAAACAACTTATTAAATCAAATTGATTTTCTTGATATAAATTTTTGTCAAAAAATCCTTGTTTTATGCAATTTTTTATATCTGGCTGCGCCGTTGAAATTGCTGAAGCGGAAGGCTCGATGCCATTAATATTTTTTACACCAGATTTTTTTAATTCTAATAAAAATTCTCCACCACCAGTTCCAATATCTAGCGCTGAATTAATTGAAGATTTTTGTGGCAAATATTTAGCATAGGTTTTGGCGGCATAGGCGGCTTCTATGTTACTGTCGAAGGCAGAATTTTTATATTCTTCTTCAACCATCTTTTGCGATAAAATTGGATTCGCATAAATTAAATCACAATTTTTGCATAAATATAAGCGCAGATGAAATGGCTCTGGCTCTTTACGGGAAGCAAAACTGTAAGCGTTTAAATTTTCTGGCTGAAAATTTTCTTCCAAATGAAGATGTGAACTATTTTTTTGACATATTGGACAAGGTCTTTGCATTTTATAATTTATTATTTTCCACCAAAACTAGTTTTTGCACTATCGCTTATTTCAATATTGCCGCGACGAATAATATGCTTGCGAACAAAGTGCGGCCTACCCTTCACTTCTTCAAAAATTTTTGCAATATATTCTCCAATAATGCTGATTGCAAAAAGATTTAATGATCCAAAAAATGTTACTAGCAACAAGGTTGTTGTAACGCCATGAGGGGAAGAAAGTGGGAAAAAATATTTCATAATCACTTGAAATAACATGCCGATTGCAGAAACAAATAACATCGACCATCCAAAAGCACTTAAAATATTTAGTGGCACATAGCTAAAAGAAAAAATTCCTTTTTTTGCCCAGCCAATATTTTTAAAAATATTATTTGTGGTGCGACCATATTTTCTTTCGGGACGAATATAATCTATACCAGTTTGTTTAAAGCCGGCGTAGGCGCGCATTCCTCTTAAAAATAAATCTCTTTCTGGAAAGCGCAAAATGCATTCAACAACTTTTTTATCCATTAAAGCAAAATCGCCAGCATCTTTTGGAATTACAATATAGGAAAAAGCGGCAAAAATTCGGTAAAATAATTTATAAAAAATTCTCATATAAAAAGGCGCTTCACGGCTTATTCTTTTGCCGTAAACCACTTCATAACCGCTTTTCCATTTTTCCACAAATTGCTCAATCATTTCCGGCGGATCTTGCAAATCGCCATCCATCAATACACAGCAATTTTTACTCGCCATATCTAAGCCGCTTTTAAAAGCAGCTTGTGAACCAAAATTGCGCGAATGAGTAATTCCAATTACATGAGAATCTCTCTCGCTAATTGCAGCTATAACCTCTTCACTATTATCTGGAGAACCGTCATTAACAAAAATAATTTCATAATCCAATCCTAGCTTTTGCATTGTTTTTGTAATGCGCTCATACATTTCACAAATTGCCTGACCATCTTTATAACAAGCAATTATCGCCGAAACACTGTGAATTTTATCAATATTATCTAATGGTTTTTTTGTAGCGCGTTGACTGCTATAAATCGCCAAATTTTCTTGAATATGTTGCGAGGTTTTAATTAGACCATCTTTTAAACCAACCTTTGATTTCCAATTTAAAATTGATGCAGATTTATTACAATTTGCATACCAATTTTCCACATCCCAATCTCTTGCCCTAGCTTCAAATTCTGGCGATTCTTTGATGTTAAAAATATCTTTAGAAATATTTGCAATATCAGAAATTGTGGTTTTTACGCCAGATCCAATATTAAAAGATTCGCCATAATTTTCTTGGCCAAGATTTATGGCAGCGTCAATAAAAGCTTCAGAAGCATCATCAACATAAACAAAATCACGCGAAATATTTGGATTTACAAATTGCGGAAATTTATTTTTTAAACCGTTTAAAACCAATTGCGGAATTAGGCGCGAAGAATCTTCATACGGCCCATAAAGTGAATAAAGACGCAAGTTTGCAGCGCGCATTCCTTTTTTCTTTCCGTAATAATAAATCAAATTTGATATTGCTGCTTTGGTAACTGCGTAATGGCTATTTGCCTTAAGATAAGATTCTTCTATGGGCGCCGATGCGTCATCACCATATTCAGAAGAGCTTCCAGCATTAATAAAACACTTAATATTTCGCCCAAAAAGCTCTTCAATTAAATTTACGGCAAAATTAATGTTAGTTTTATAAATTAAATCGACATCATTTTGAAAAGAATAAGCGCCGTAAGCAATGCAGTTAAAAACAGTATTTGGAAGGGTTTTATCAAGCGCCAATTTAAGATTTTCATTTTTAAGCAAATCTCCTTCAAGCAAATGTTGCTTGTCAATTCCCTCAAGTCGCCAATTTGGCAAAGTTGAGCTAGTGCCAAATACATCATTGCGATATTTTAATAAAATACGAAGCAAGTTTGCGCCCACAAAACCACTGGCTCCAAGAACTAGAATCGGCCCTTTTAATGTTACTATTTTTTCTGCAAGAGTTTTGTGCATATTTAATTTCTAAAAAAATCTAAAATATTTTTTATATTCAGCCCAGATTCTTGGCGATGAAAATTTTGTGAACCATAAAGCCCAGAAACATAACCCTTAGCATGTAAATGCAAAAAAGATTTTGGCGCAATATTATTTTCTAGCAATTTTGTTGCAATCACTTGACCAGCGCTGCCGTGAGCTACATGCTCTTCCAAAACACATAGTTTTTTTGCGCCACTTATTTCATCTGGTAAATTATTTAATATTGGCAATTCACTTAAAATCCAAAGCGATGGGCGATTAGATTTTGGCTGAATTTGCAGATCTTTTAATAAATTTCCAGCAATTGATCCTACAATAATTAAAACCCCTAAATCACCTTTTAAAACATTTCTAAATGGCGAATAAGCAAGACTTTCATCATTATTTTCAACCATTCCCAATCGCAAATAGCTTGGCTTTTTTATCTCTCTAATTTTAGCAATAATTGTCGAAATATCTTGCTTAAAGACCGGTATAAATATTTGCATATTTTGCAAAGTAAGCAACGCGCCGTAATCTTCAATTGCATGATGAGTTGCGCCCATAACACCATAGCCATATCCACCGCCATTACCAACCAAAGTTACGGGCAAATTATGTAAAGCAATGTCATTTCTAATTTGCTCAAATGGTCGCGCATAAACGAAGGGCGCAATGCTATAAACAAAAACTTCTAAACCTGTTTTGGCAATTCCAGCAGCAGTTGAAACCATATTTTGCTCTGCTATTCCAGCATTGATAAAATGACTTCCCATTACTTCTTGCAATGGCTCTAAAGCTTTATAACCAAGATCTCCGGTTAAAAAAACAAAAGGCTTTTTTTTGAAAGCATTAATTAATTCGTCGCAAAATATTTTTCTCATAAAGATTCTATCTCCATCTTAGCTTTTTGATAAAGCTCTTCGGTAAGCGGCAAATAGTGCCACTGCATTTGGTTTTCCATGAAAGAAATTCCTTTGCCCTTGCAACTATTCATTAAAATAATTTGCGGTTTATTGGATTCTTTTAAGAGAGATTTTTTTAGCTCTTCTTCGCTATGAGCATCAATTTCACAAATATCAAAATCAAAAGCAGAAAATAATTTTTTTAGTTTTTTTACATCCATTGAAGCCACTTCCAAAGTTGATCCAAAGCCTTGCAAGCCGTTGCAATCAACCATTATTGTTAATTTATCTAATTGATGATGATTTAAAAAAATTAGCGATTCCCAATTGCTTCCTTCTTGCCATTCTCCATCTGACATTAAACAAAAAACGCGATTATTCTTATTTTGCAATTTATTGCCAAGCGCTAATCCACAAGCAATTCCAAGGCCATGTCCAAGGCTTCCCGTGGCAAATAAAATATCTTTAATTAAGTTAGGCGCTGGGTGTCCCGCCAATTTTGTGGCATTTTTATGAAAAGTTAAAAGCTCTTCTTCGCTAATTTTTTCAAGCGTCCATAAGGTTATATAAAGAGCGCCAGCGGCGTGACCTTTTGATAAAATATATTGGTCATCTTCATTTAAAATATAGTGATATAAATATAGCATTGAATCAAGCGCAGAAAGGTTTCCACCAATATGACCAACGCCAGCCTCATAATGCATTTTAAGCAATCTTAGGCGAGCTTTTTTTTGTAATTCACTAAAATTTAATTTCTGATTTTTTGGCATTTAGAACTTTTTGAATAATGGCATTGCTTAAAATTCTAGCCCGTTTAGTTATTTTAATAAACTCTTTTTCTACCTCAATTAAACCTTGATTTTCAAGAATTTTTAACTTTTTAATGTCAAAAATCTCATCAAAATTTTTTTTCAGGATTTCTTGAAAAATTTTATTTGAAATTCCCTCTTCAAGCCTTAATCCCATTAAAACCAACTCCTCTAACAATTCTTCTGATGAAATTTTTTCATTTGTTTGAACGCCAGAGCCATATTCTTCTACCTTTTTTAGCCAAGCTAAAGGCTCGTGAGTCATCATAATTGCCGATCTATTTTTTTCATCTTCAAAAAATAATCTGGAATGAGCGCCAGCACCAATTCCTAAATAATCACCACCTTGCCAATAAACTAAATTGTGACGACTTTCAAAATTTTTTTGCGCATAATTTGAGATCTCATAACTTTTAAAACCATTATCAGAGGTAATTTTATCTGTTAGTTCATAAAATTGCGCTGACAATTCTTCGTCAGGCATTTCAAATTTTTTTTGCTGAAATTGCGAAAAAAACTTAGTGCCCTTTTCAATTGTAAGTTGATATAGCGAAAGATGTTTGGTGCCAAAATTTATTGCTTGCTTAAGCTCTATTTCCCAATTTTTTAGAGCTTGTTTTGGTCTTGCATAAATTAAATCAAAAGAAAAATTATCAAAAATTTTTGCTGCAATTTCGATAGTTTTTATTGCCTCTAAACTAGAATGTTCGCGCCCCAAAAATTTTAAATCTTCATCATTTAA
>CAMDMO010000040.1 GCA_945902255.1 Rickettsia typhi
TGCAAAAAAAATTCTAGATGAGGCGGGATATAAAATTATTGCAGGAAAATTAATTGATCCAAAAACTAATCAACAGCTAGAAATTGAGTTTTTAATTGATAGCGAAGCTTTTCAAATGATAGTTGCGCCTTTCATTAAAAATTTACAAAAACTTGGTATTTCAGCTAAAATAAGGTTTGTTGAAGATAATCAATATCAAACTAGGGTTAATAATTTTGACTATGATATTATAGTTGCGGTTTTCGGACAAGCTTTATTACCCGGAGATGAGCTTTTCAGCTATTGGCATTCATCGCAAAAAGATATTAAGGGAAGTCGTAATTTATCTGGCTTAGATGATAAAATAGTTGATGAGCTAGTTGAAAAAATCTCGCGAGCAAAAAATAAAAAAGAGTTAAAAATTTTGTGTCAAAAGCTTGATAAAAGAATGCTTGAGAATTACTATACTATTTTACAGTGGCATAATAATAGTTATCGTGTTTTATATCGTGATATTTTTGTAATGCCAAAAACTTCGCCAAAATATTCATTAGCAATGGATAGTTGGTATATTAAATAGGTGAAATTATGTTTATTCAAACCGAAGAAACGCCAAATCCGGCAACATTAAAATTTATTCCAGATGGAAAAATTGTTTTAGAAAATGGCACTGCTGAATTTAAAAATCAAAAACAAGCGGCAACTAAATCTCCATTGGCTTTGCAGCTTTTAGAAATAAGTGGAGTTGAAGCTATATTTTTGGGGCGCGATTTTATTACCGTTACCAAATCTTCTAATAGTGAATGGTCTAAAATTAAAGCTGAAATTCTTGCAACAATCATGGATTTTTATGTCGCAGGAAAGCCAATTATGTTTGAGCAGCAAGCTTCAGATTTGCAAATAGAAAATGGTGAAGAAGATAATGAGATTGTTAAGCAAATTAAAGAATTAATTGAAATTAAAGTTAGACCAGCTGTGGCAATGGATGGCGGCGATATTATCTATCGTGGATTTGAAGATGGCATAGTCAAGCTTGAGCTTAAAGGTTCTTGCTCTGGTTGCCCTAGTTCAAGCATAACTTTAAAAAACGGCATTGAAAATATGCTTAAACATTATATTCCTGAAGTAATCGGAGTAGAGCAAGTTTTTGACGATTAATCCAAGTGTTCGTAGCTCAACTGGATAGAGTGTTGCTTTCCGAAGGCAAAGGTTGGAGGTTCAAATCCTCTCGAGCACACCAAACTATAATGACTTATGACTAATAATACAGTAACAGCAGCGCTAGTGATAATAGGAGATGAAATTTTATCTGGTCGCACTAAAGACCAAAATTTAAATTTTTTGGCTCAAGGATTATCTGAAATAGGAATTAACTTGCGGGAAGTTCGCGTTGTTCCTGATATTGAAAATGAGATAATTGATGCGGTTAATGTGGTTAGAAAAAAATTTGATTATATTTTTACTAGTGGAGGCATTGGGCCAACTCACGATGATATAACTTCTTTATCAATCGCTAAAGTTTTTAATGATGATCTTATAAAAAATAAAGAAGCGGCAGATATTTTATTGCAATATTATGGCGAAGGAAATGTTAACGAAGCGCGCATGAAAATGGCTTTTGTGCCAAGTAAAGCAAAGCTTCTCGACAACCCAGTTTCATCCGCTCCGGGATTTAGAATTGAAAATGTTTTTGTGATGGCTGGCGTACCAAAAATTTTTCAAGCAATGTTTGCTGCGGCGAAAAAAGAATTAATTGGCGGCAAAAAAACTCAAATGAAAGAAATTCTTATTTCTTTAACTGAAAGCGTAATAGCTGCTGATTTTTCCAATTTACAAACAAAATATCCGCAAGTTTCAATGGGAAGTTATCCTTTTGAAGGCGGCACTTCATTAGTATTTCGCAGTATAGATTACGCAGCCTTAGATGAATCTGTTTCTAAAATGATTGAATTACTTGAAAGAATAAAAACTAACTCAATAATCAAAGTTACTTAAACTAGATTAAAATCATAAAATGGAACAAAAGTTTGAAGAACTTAAAAAAGAAAATAATGATCAAGCAACCGAATATGCTGAGTTCATCAAATCTTCCGTGAATGATGGCTCTTATTTTAAGGATGCTGTAGGTTGGTATTATTTTCGCTATGTTTCACCAATTTGCGACAGAACTTTGCTAATCTTTGGCTCAATAGTTGCTGCAGTTGTTTTGGTTTGTTTGTTTCAAATGATTAATGGTGCATTTCCTTTGGTGCAAAAGGTTCCAATTTTTATTAAGTCAAAAGATCAATCTCAATATTTTCCAAATTTAGTAGAAATAAAAGCTAAAAAAGGTAAGGCAAATTATGATCCTCAAATTGAAACTGTTGATGAGGCGGTGCTTAAATATCTAGTTATAGATTATGTAAAAAGTCGTGAGGAATATAATTATAGCAAGGCTGAAATTGAGGAAATAAATAAAAAATTTAATCACATTAGAAATAACTCAGATGCCTCTGAATATAGAGCATTTCAGTTATTTATGAGTAAAGATAACCCTGAAAGTCCAATTCTTAATTTTGGTCAAAAAGTTGTTAAGTCAATTCAAATAGAATCTTTTTCTTTTAATAAAAAAGTTCCGCAAGACTTTGCCTCTAAGGCGCGAGATTTTTTATCTAATAAAATTCCAACTGACGCAGAAGTGCGATTTGTTGCAATTACCAAAACTAACGATGAGCAAGAAGTTACAACTGAAAAGAAAGAGCGCTTTGTTGCAAAAATCAAATTTGTGTTTGGCGGCGTTGATAAAAGTCAAACCGATAATTTAAACTTCATGGTTAGCGAATATAAATTGTTCAAAGTGCAATAAGATTCTAGTAATTAAAAACCGATAAACATGTTAAGAATTTTTTGTTATATTTTTAGTTTGGCACTTTTATTTTTTATGCCAATTGCTGCTAAAGCCTCTCAAATGCCGCGTTATTTGGGTATAGAAAGGAAATTCAGAAGCTATATTTACAATCCAAATGATGTTTATCGCTATATTGGGCACTATACATATCAAGGTTTTATAGAGTTCGACGAGGGAGAAACCATCAATACTATTTCAATGGGAAATCCAGCTTTGTGGTTGTTTGAACATTTGGGAAATCGCCTTTTTTTGAAACCAGTTGGTGAAGATAATTCAGAGACCAATATGACGGTTATTACAAATAAAAGAGTATATCACTTCGAGCTCTATGCAAAAGAGGCTAAAGGCATTAGCGATAAAGATTTAATCTTCGTGGTAAAATTTGTTTATCCAGATGACAAAGATAAAAATATTGTAGAGTTTCCGAAATTATCACCTTCAGATGAGCCTGATATGCGTGACTTAACTATATATAACTTTAACTATCAATATACCGGAGATCCACTAATTGCGCCAATCAAAGTGTTTGATAATGGTGAATTTACTTATTTCCAATTTACAAAGAAAAATGCTGAAATTCCTGCTATATTTACAGTTGACGCTGGAGGGTTTGAATCTTTAGTTAACTTCAGATCAGCTGGAAGTTATATTATTGTTGAAAGAGTCGCAGCGCAATTTACGCTTAGAAACGGCAGTGACATTGTCTGCGTCTATAATGCAAACTTATATATTAATGGCAGAGGTAGAGACCAAGGTAAAAAAAGTGGTGTTGCACCAAAAATTAACAATTTTGCTGGTTCAGCAACTAATATAAGTCCGGGTTCGATTCCAATAGCTCCTATTCAACAATAATGAAAAATAACATATCTAACTATAGCCACGGCATTTATGAAAAGAAGTGGCAGAAAGCTTGGGCTGATGCTGAAGTTTTTAAATTTGACGAAAATAGCCAAAAGCCAAAATATTATGTTTTGGAAATGCTGCCTTATCCATCTGGAAAAATTCACATGGGTCATTTACGCAATTACGCAATTGGTGACGCATTAGCGCGTTTTAAAAAGTTACAAGGCTTTAATTTGCTTCATCCCATGGGTTTTGATGCCTTTGGTTTACCAGCTGAAAATGCTGCTCTAGAGCATAAAATTCATCCGCAGAATTGGACAATTTCTAATATTGAAAATATGCGTGGCGAGTTAAAATCAATTGGACTTTCAATTGATTGGAGTCGCGAAGTGATTACTTGCTTGCCAGATTATTATAAGCATGAGCAAAAAATATTTATCGATTTTGTAAATGCTGGATTGGCTTATCAAAAAGAATCTTTTGTAAATTGGGATCCAATCGACAAAACTGTATTAGCTAATGAGCAAGTTATTGACGGCAGAGGATGGAGAAGTGGCGCATTAGTTGAAAAGAAAAAATTAAAACAATGGTTTTTAAAAGTTTCTGATTTTTCTGAAGAATTATTATCTGAGTTAAAAAATCTTACCGACTGGGATGAGCGTGTTTTAAGCATGCAAGAAAAATGGATTGGTAAAAGTGAAGGCGCTTTAGTTGATTTTTCTTTAAGCGATGTTAATAAAAAAATTCAAATCTACACAACCCGTCCAGATACCTTATTTGGCGCATCTTTTTTAGCAATTTCAGCGCATCACCCAATTGCACTAGAGCTTGCAAAAAATAATCAAGAAGTCGCTAATTTTATTGCCAAATGCAGTCAAAACGCAGTTGATGAACAGACTATTGAAAAGCAAGAAAAAGAAGGCGTAAACACTGGTTTAAAAGTTACCCATCCACTTGATGAAAGTATAAAATTAGATGTTTATATCGCGAATTTTGTTTTGATGGAATATGGAACTGGTGCAATATTTGGCTGTCCAGCTCATGATGAAAGAGATTTTGAATTTGCTAAAAAATATAATTTGCCAATTAAAGTAGTGGTTGAAAATCAGGAGAATTTTTTACAAGAAACTGATTTAATAAATTATTCAAGCCAAGAGATTCAAGATGTAATCTTGGCTATAAAATCTCGTGCAAAAAATCAAAATGATGAAATTGAATTAACAAACTTGGCTTATAATTTTGTGCGCGATGAAATTAATCATTCGATGGATGATAAAAAATATCTTGCAGAAACGCCTTACATCAAAGCCAGCGAAGTCTTGCAAAATAAGGTTGGATTTTGTTTTGGTAAATCAGTTTTGCTTTGCGCTATATTGCGTGGTTTGAAAATTCCTTGTGGGTTTTCTGATCAATTATTGATGTTTGATGAAGATATTTCTAATCGCAAAATCATTCACACTGTTAATGCAATTTATTTAAAGTCTTTGCAAAAATGGGTTAGGCTAGATGCCAGAGGAAATAAGCCTCAAGATGTTAATGCTGAGTTTAATTTAAAAGAAGAAAAATTAGCTTATGAAGCAAGAAATGAATTTGGAGAAATAAATAATCTTGGCATTTATTCGCAAGTTTCAAAAGAGGCGATTAACTTATATAAAATTAGTAAAAACAATGCTGAAATTATTGACAATTTATTCGATAAAATAAATTCACCAAATATCGTCAACAGTGAAGATGGGCTTATTATAAATTCTAAGTTTTTAGATGGAAAAACTACATCAGAAGCGAAGAAGTTAATGATAGATTTTTTAGAAAAAAATAATCTAGGAAAAAAACAAATTAACTTCCGCCTTAGAGATTGGGGCGTGTCTCGTCAAAGATATTGGGGATGTCCAATTCCAATGCTTTATTTGGAAGACGGTTCAGTTGTTGCGGTTCCAGAAGATCAATTACCGCTAGAATTACCACAAGATGTTACATTTGACGGGCTTGGAAATCCACTCGCTAGCCATCCAACTTGGAAATATACTACTTATAAAGGTCAAAAAGCTATTCGCGAAACCGACACTTTCGACACTTTTTTCGAAAGCTCTTGGTATTTTTTACGCTATATTTCTCAGCCAAAAGATAAGGCTTTTGATAGAGATGCGGTAAATAAATTTATGCCAGTAGATCAATATATTGGCGGAGTTGAGCATGCGGTAATGCATTTGCTTTATGCAAGATTTTTTACTAAAGCTTTAAAAAAATGCGGTTATTTAGATATTGATGAACCATTTAAAAGGCTACTTACTCAAGGCATGGTGTGTCACCAAACTTTTAAAGATAAAAATGGCAAATGGGTTTTTGCATCAGAGGCTATAAAGCAAGAAGATGGAAGATTTATTCATGAAAAAACTGGCGAAGAGTTGCTGGTTGGCAGAAGTGAAAAAATGAGTAAATCTAAAAAAAATGTGGTTGAGCCAATCGGAATTGTTGAAAGTTATGGCGCGGATGTGGCAAGACTTTTTATGCTTTCCGACACTCCGGCATCTCGTGATTTAGATTGGTCTGAAAGTGGAATTGACGGCGCTTGGAAATATGTAAATCGCTTGTGGAAATTAGTGATTAATAATTTTGAAGTGATTTCTAATTTTGATTTATCCACCAAACTAAAAGAAGATAATGAAATTGTAAAACTTACCCACAAAACTATCGCTGCAGTTGGTTTTGAATATGAAAAAATGGGATTTAACCGCGCGATTGCAAAAATTCGTGAATTTTCAAATGCTTTAGAAAAATTTGAAATAAAATCAGATAGCGATGCAAAAATAATTGATTTTGCTTTAAAAAATTTAGTGATTTTATTCTCTCCAATCATGCCTCATTTAGCAGAAGAGCTATGGTCAATAATGGGTCAAAAAGATTTTATCGCAAATCAAAAATTTCCAGAATTTAATCCAACATTAATAGCTGAAGATGCATTAAATATTGCTATTCAAGTCTGTGGAAAGCTTCGCGCTGTAATTGAAATGCCTAAAGGATTATCAAAAGAAGAAGTGGAGAAAATTGCTTTTCAAAACGAAAATGTAAAAAAGTTTATCGAAGGAAAGGAAGTGAAGAAGGTTATTATAGTTTTAGATAAGTTGGTGAATATTGTGGTATAATAATCAGCACCATCTTTGTTGTTAATTCGTCGATAAAAAATCTACCGATCCTCGTCGTCCTTGGCTCTGAAAGAGACTAGGATCTCAGGAGTTTGGCTTTTAGCGTAAATTCCTGAGATCCTCGACGCTTCTCATCAAGAATGACAAGGTTAGAGGTTTTTTTATCGCCCGAAGCGCTAAAGTTTTTTATACGGAGGAAAGTCCAAGCCTTTTGGAGAAGAGGTAAAGATTTCACATCCATCTTTTGTAACTCCTAAGCTATGTTCAAACTGCGCTGATAAAGATTTATCGCGAGTTGTAACTGTCCAGCCGTCATGTTTGCTTAAAATTGTTTCATATCCACCAGCATTTACCATTGGCTCAACTGTAAAAAACATTCCTTCTTCTAAAACTAAACCATGACCTTTTTTACCATAATGTAAAATTGATGGTTCGGCGTGAAATATTTTACCAATTCCGTGTCCGCAATAATCTCTTACAACTGAAAATCCATTTTTTTCAACGTAAGATTGAATAGCATTTCCAATATCTCCTAGATGATTTCCGGGTTTTACTTGCTCAATTCCAAGCATCATAGCTTCATAAGTAACCTGACAAAGCCTTTTTGCTTTAATTGAAGGCTCCCCAACATAATACATTCTGCTAGAATCGCCATGCCAACCATCTAAAATTACCGTTACATCAATATTTACAATATCACCTTTTTGCAATGTTTTGTCATTTGGAATTCCGTGACAAATTACATGATTTATTGAAGTGCAAATTGACTTTGGAAAGCCTTTATAATTAAGCGGGGCAGGGATGGCGCCACTTTCAATAATTTTATTATGACATAAATCATTTAGTTGATTTGTGCTTACATCTGGTTTTACAAAATCTGTAATAAAGTCTAAAATTTCAGCAGCTAATCGTCCGGCAGCTTGCATTTTTTTAAATTCTTCTTGGTTATGAATAGTAATTGTCATGAATTTTGTTGATTTGCTGAATTGGAAGTTTTATAATGTTGACTATATTCTATAAACTAAATCTCAATTTCACAATGGCAAGAATTACTGTTGAAGACTGTGTTACAATTGTACCTAATCGTTTTGAGCTTTGTCTAGTTGCTAGCAATCGTGCTAAAAGCATTCTTTCTGGCGCTGCTACGGCATTAGATCGTAAAGAAAAGCCAGCTGTTATAGCTTTAAGAGAAATTGCTGAAGGCATGGTTGATGTTGAAAATGTTAAAAAAAATATTGTAAATTCAATTAAAAATCGCGGCATCATTGAAATTACCTCAACGCAAAATAGTGAAGTTCATGAAATAATTGAAGAAGAATCTCAAAATCACGCATCTGTTTTAAAAGATGACACTTTTGTTGATGAAAATATTCAAGTTGATGATTAACTAGATTGCTCCACTAGGGCATCTTTATCGAAATTACATGATTTCTTCTGCTGAATTCATTGCTAGAATAAGGTCTTATCATCCAAATCTTAATGAAGCTTTAATTCAAAAAGCTTACATTTTTTCTAAAACTGCTCACGGAAATCAAAAACGCCACTCTGGCGATCCATACTTCTCTCATCCACTTGCTGTTGCTGAAATTTTAATAGATTTAAAACTTGATCAAGCCTCCATAATTACCGCTTTGCTTCATGATGTTGTAGAAGATACAGATATTACTCTTAGCGATATCGAAAAAGATTTTGGTGAAGAAATTGCTAAGCTAGTTGACGGAGTTACTAAATTAGGAGTAATAGAATCAATTCCATCTAATGAAAGAGTTGCTGAGAATTTTCGTAAACTTGCCATGGCAATGTCTGAAGATATCAGAGTGCTATTGGTTAAGCTAGCTGATCGTTTGCACAATATGCGAACCCTTTATTACATGCCTTCGAAGGAAAAAAAAATAAAAATCGCTAAAGAAAGTCTAGATATTTACGCTCCTTTGGCGGGCAGAATAGGACTTGGAAGCGTCAAAGAAGAGTTGCAAGAACTTTCTTTTGAAATTATAGATCCCGAGAGTAGGGGATATATTATTGAAAGATTGAACGAGATTCGTGAACAACAAAAAGACTTAATTGCTAAGATTATTGAAGATTTATCCAGGTTATTTCAAGACAATGAAATTAAGTTAGAAATTTCTGGTCGCGAAAAAAAGCCCTATTCAATTTGGATGAAAATGAAAAAGCAGAATATCGGCTTTTACAATTTGCACGATATTATGGCTTTTCGCATAATATTAAAAGATATTCCGCAATGCTATGTGGCTCTTGGGTTGATTAATTCAACTTACAATATGATCCCAGGTACTTTTATTGATTATATCAGTACGCCAAAAGAAAATGGTTACCAGTCATTACATTTGGCAATTTTGGGGCCATTTAATAAAAAAATAGAAATCCAAATTCGTGATCACAAAATGCACGAAATATCTGAGTTTGGAGTTGCTGCTCACTGGCGTTATAAAGAAAGTCATAAGGTAAAAAATAGCAAAGAAAATGAGCAATATCGCTGGATTAGAGAGTTAATAAATCTTTTTGAAAATTCCGAAAGCGCTAGTGAAGTGTTAAAAAATCACAAATTGCAAATGCATAGCAATGAGGTTTTTTGCTTCACACCTTCTGGCGATATTTTTAACTTACCATCTGGTGCCACAGTTATTGATTTTGCTTATGCGATACATTCAGAGATAGGAAATAATTGCACATCTGCCAAGGTAAATGGAATGATTGCGCCTTTAAGGCAAAAGCTTGGCAATGGTGATCAGGTTGAAATTATTACAGCAAAGAATTCTAAACCATCACCCAATTGGCTGCAATTTGTTGCAACTTCAAAAGCAAAATCAGCAATTAAGCACTTTATTAGAAGTGAAAAATTTTCTGAATATAGTAATTTAGGTCGAGCTATCTTAAATAAATTTTTTGTTTCCAAAAACTTAGAATTAAGCGATAAAATTTTAGAAAAAATATTACCATCTTTTCAGAAAAAAACTATTGCTGACTTATGTGCTCAAGTAGCTGAGGGATTGATTTCTAGGCAAGAAATATTAAAAGCGATTTATCCAGATTTTAAAGAAGAAACGAAGCAAGAAAAATTATCGAAACAGCAAGAAAAAAAGCGTCAAACTAATCATTTTTTACCAATCGAAGGTTTAGTTTCTGGTATGGCGATGCATTATGGCGGATGTTGCAATCCAATTCCTGGAGACCCAATTCTTGGAATAATTAATACCGGCACCGGAGTTACAATTCATAACCAAACATGTCATAATCTGAAAAATATTGTTTTATCTCCGCAAAGAATTATTGATGTTTGTTGGAAAAGTGATGAGGAAATTGGTGATGAAACTTACGCTAGCAGAATCAGAATTGTGATGGAAAATAAAACCGGAAGCCTTGCGGATGTTAGCAGTATAATTGCAAAGAAAAAAGTAAATATAGTTAATATTAAAAGCTCAAATCGTTCTTTTGATTATTTTGAAGTTACGGTGGATGTTCAAGTTAAGAGTGTTGATCACTTAGAAGAAATTTTATCTGCTTTGCGTGTTTTGAAGAAAATTATTGAAGTTGAAAGAATCTCGGGATGAGTCTTTGTTGAATAGTTTGTAGAAATAAATTAAAAATAATTTTATGGGAGATTTAGCGGAGTTACTAGGTATCGAATTAGGTATTTTAGAAGAATTGGCGGCAGAAGAATCACAAATAGAGTTAAGAAAAATAGTTAGAACAAAACTCTCTGCTCTTCAATCGGTTGGAGATATTGATAAGCTGAATGCTATTATGATAAAGTTGCTGGCAATACCTGAATTAAAAACGATACCTCTTTTTATTGCGGCAGATATAGGAAATGAAGAAGCGGTCGAATTTTTATTGGATCGTGGAGGGGAGGTTAATCAGGCTATTGTTGGCGGTGCAACACCTCTTTATGTTGCATCACAGAATGGACATGTAGCGGTAGCAAAACTTTTATTGGATCGTGGAGCGGCAGTTAATCAGGTTATGACCGACGGCATGACGCCTCTTTATGTTGCATCACAAGAAGGACATGTAGAGGTAGTCAAAATTTTATTGGGTAGTGGAGCTGCGGTTAATCAGGCTAGGGAGACTAGTGGTGTAACGCCTCTTCATATAGCGTCACAAAATGGAGATATAGAGACGGTTACACTTTTATTAGATTATGGGGCAGCTGTTAATCAAGTGGTTAGAGATGGAGCAACGCCTCTTTTTATTGCATCGCATTGTGGGCATGAGGCGGTAGCTAAGCTTTTATTGGATCGAGGAGCGTTGGCTAATCAATCTAGAGTTGATGGTGCAACACCTCTTCATGTCGCGTCACATAATGGACATGTTGGCGTTACAATCTATCTAATAAGAGGTGGTGCAATTAGAAATGCTAGAAATGATTTTGGTAATACAGCATTTCATATCGCTGCTAGTCCTGAAGTTTTTAATGCTCTTGTCGATGGTTTAAATCAAGAAGAGTTGCAAGTGGCTTTAAGTATTAGAAATAACGATAGAAATACTCCGATAGAGTTTGCTGTAATTCATAATAAGTCATATTTAGCGCTCTCTCCAGTTGCTAGAAGTGCCATAGATAATTTTGGCAACACGGTATTTCATTTCGCTGCTACAACATTTCATTTTGGTGGCGGTCGCAATAGTTTGGAAGCATTTCATGCTCTTGCCAAAGGTTTAACAACTGAAGAATTACAAACAGAGCTACATACCAGAAATATTTTTGGACAAACTCCGGAAATGAATTTGTTAAATGATAGATTGAGTGAAGTGCTGGTTTCATGTTTTTCAAGAGGAATTAAGCCTCCTGAAACTAGGTTAGGAAAAAAAGCTTATTTTGATGCGACTAGAGAAAGTCGAGATCTTGCAAAAGTTGCAGCATTTCATTTACCTCAAAGAATAGATAATTTTTTTATAAAATTATTTAGAATAGTTACAAGGCGCAATATGATAAACCCAGGTCTTCACGATATAGTGAGTTATTACAATCGAAATAGAA
>CAMDMO010000041.1 GCA_945902255.1 Rickettsia typhi
ATTGCCTTTCAAAAATCTACATTTAATTGTGCTTGATGAAGAGCATGATTCGTCTTTTAAACAAGAAGATGTTTTTAATTTTCATGCGCGCGATATGGCGATTGTGAAGGCGAAATTAGAAAATTTTTCAGTGATTTTATCTTCTGCCACTCCATCAATTGAAAGCTACGCCAATGCGCTTTCTGGCAAATATCATCATTTTATTTTAGAGCAAAAATTCGGTCAAACTATCAATGAAATTGAAATGATAGATTTGCGCCAAGAAAAAATGCAATCTGGAGATTTTTTATCGGCAAAATTGCGCAAAGAAGTTGCGCAGAATTTGTTAAATAATAAACAAACTTTACTTTTTTTGAATCGTCGCGGATATGCTCCAGTCACACTTTGTAAGGCTTGTGGAAAAAAATATGAATGCGGAGATTGTGATTTTCATTTAGTTTTACACAAAGCAAAAAAGAAATTAATTTGTCATCATTGCGGGCATCAAGAACAAATGAATCACGAATGTAAATTTTGCGGTGAAAAAGATTCCCTAATTGCTCTTGGAGCTGGTGTTGAAAAGGTTGCAGAGGAAGTACAAAATTTATTTCCCAAGGCAAGAATTGCTCTGGTTACTAGTGACAATGTAGAAAGTTTTTTAGATGCTGAAAAAATTGTAAAACAAATTTTAGATCAAGAAGTTGATATAATTATTGGCACGCAAATGATTGTGAAAGGCTATGATTTTCCTGATTTGGAGCTGGTTGGAATTATTGATATTGACGGAATGCTTTATTCTTCCGAACTTCGTGCATTAGAAAAAACTTACCAAATTTTAACACAAGTAATAGGTCGCGCCGGCAGAAGACAAAAGGCTGGGAAGGTAATTATACAAACTTACAATCCAGATAATTTAATTTTTGAAAAAATTATAAAAAACAGCAAAAAAGATTTTTATAATTTTGAAATCAAAAACCGCCAAAGCGCTAACTTTCCACCATTTTCAAGATTTGCGAAATTTGAAGTTAGTTCTTTTTTAGAAAATGATGCTAAAAATTTTGCAAAAAAATTAATCCAAAATTTTCCGCATAGTGAAAAAATTGAATTATTTGGTCCTGCGCCGGCGCCGATTCAGCGCTTAAAAAACCGTCATCATTTTTTGGTTAATTTGAAGGTGGAGAAAAAAGTTAATTTACAAAAATTAATTCTAGATGTGATGAAAGGGCTTGAAACGCCTAAGTCGGTGAGAGTTAGGATTGATGTAGATCCGATTTAGAAATTGATCCTTTGTGTGGTCTAGCTTTTTTAACTACGAGTCAAACATCGCACTTCGACAAGCTCAGTGTGACATCTGAAGTTAGCGTGAAATCCAAGATTAAATTATTGCACCCAAGAATATCTTAAATGTCACGCTGAGCTTGTCGAAGTGCGATTTTTGGACTCTGTATTTTAGGTTAAAATATTTACTAATCGGTAAATATTACTAACTTTCAGTAGTATAATTCGGCGATTCAGAAGTTATTGTAATTGAATGAGGATGGCTTTCGCGAAGACCGGAATTGGTGATGCGAACGAAGTTGCAATTATTGCGCATTTCTTCAATTGTGGCGCAGCCAGTATATCCCATTGCTGATTTTAATCCACCAACCAATTGGTGTAAAACTTCAGAAACTGGACCTTTATAAGCGACTCTGCCCTCAACTCCTTCGGGAACTAACTTTAATTTATCTTTAATATCTTGTTGAAAATAACGATCAGCAGAGCCGCGAGCCATTGCGCCGAGTGAACCCATGCCGCGATAAACTTTATAAGATCTGCCTTTAAATAATACGATTTCTCCTGGAGTTTCTTCGGTTCCTGCAAGTAAGCCACCAAGCATTACGCAAGAAGCGCCAGCAGCAATTGCTTTTGCTAGGTCTCCAGAAAATCTAATTCCGCCATCAGAAATTACTGGAATTTTTACTTTATCACAAAATTCAACTACATCAAGAATTGCTGATAGCTGTGGAACTCCAACGCCAGCAACCACACGGGTTGTGCAGATTGATCCAGGGCCAATTCCAACTTTTACTGAGTCAGCGCCAGCGTCAATTAAGGCTTTAGCCGCTTCTTTAGTAGCGATATTTCCAGCAATAAAATCTTGTTTTGGAAAAAGTTTTTTAAGTTCTCTAACTGTTTCAATTACGCCCATGGAATGTCCGTGAGCGGTGTCGATTGTTATAATATCAGCGCCTGCCTCAATTAAGCTTTCGGCGCGTTTAATGCCATCTTTTCCAACTCCTGTTGCGGCAGCAACTCTTAATCTGCCTTCTTCATCTTTGGTTGCATGAGGAAATTGTTTAGTTTTTTCTAAATCTTTACCAGTCATTAAGCCAACACAATTGCCGCTTGAATCGGTAATGATAATTCTCTCAATTTTATTTTTATGAAGCAAAACTTTGGCATCAGACTTGCTAATATTAGCTTTAGCGGTGATTAAATTATCTTTTGTCATTAATTCGCTAACTGGCTGTTTTTTATCCAAAGCAAAGCGCACATCACGATTTGTAAGAATTCCAACCAGTTTTTTACTTCCGTCTTTTATTACTGGAATTCCTGAAATTCCGTATTTTTCCATTAATTGCAAAGCATCGCCCAGCGTTTCATTTGGCGTTATTGTAACGGGATTTATCACCATTCCTGATTCGAATTTTTTTACTCTTCTAACTTCGTCAGATTGATCTTTTATAGTTAAATTTTTATGAATACATCCCATGCCGCCAGACTGCGCCATTGCAATGGCTAAGCGACTTTCGGTTACGGTATCCATTGCCGAAGAAATGATGGGAATATTTAGCGAAATTTTTTTGGTAATTTTAGTTTTAATGTCAGCTTCATTGGGCAGAACCTCCGAATAAGCTGGCTTAAGCAGCACATCGTCAAAAGTTAGAGAAGGGGAAATTGATTCAAAATCGCTCGAATTCTTTTTTGCCATTGTTTTTATAATTTTTTGCTAGAAAAATGTGACTTGGCGGGTCATTATCCGACCTTAAAAAATAAAAGACAATCAATTATGTTTTCTGCAATCGAAAAGCTTTGCGAAGATCGCAAAATAAAACTTACCGAAAACCGCCGTGTAATTGCCAGAGTAATTTCTGAAAGCAATGATCATCCCGATGTGGACGAGGTTTTTCGCCGCGCTTTAAAAATTAATCCAAAAATTGGAATTGCCACGGTCTATCGTGCGGTAAAAATGTTTGAAGAAGTTGGTGTTATTTCTAAGCATGACTTTGGAAGCAAGGGCAAATCGCGCTATGAAAAGCTTGAAGGCGAGGAAGATCATCATGATCATTTAGTTGATATTACAACCAATGAAGTGATCGAGTTTTTTAGTGAAGAGTTAGAAAAATTAAAAGATAAAATCGCTCGTGATAAGGGATATGAGTTGGTTGGACATAAGTTAGAATTATATTGCAGACCACTTAAAAGTTCTTTTAAAAAATAGATAAAATGTCGAATTTAAAGCAAATATTTGCTAACCAACTTCAATTTGAAGGCGTGCGCGATGATGATAAATTTATAAAGCTATTTTACGATTTATATCGAATTGAGCTTTTTAAAGACGGTCTTGATTTAATTATTACCAAATTAAAAGAAAAAGATTTGCACTTTGAGGTTAAGATAATCAAGGGCTGGGACACTAATGTTGGCTGCTATTTAACCGAACAAACCAAAGTTTTTAACAAAATTCTTGGCACTTTTTCGTCCAGTATAAAGAAAAAAATAATTTTGAGAAATTTGGCCTATAATGTTTTAGCTCATGAAATGGCTCATGCGCTAGAATTTGAAAGTGGAATTAATTTAGGCGAAGAGTTTAGAAAAGCCATCGCGCTTGACATGAAAGACCGTCAACCTTCAAGTTTTACGCTTAAAGCGGAAATAAAAAGATTAATGGTTGATGCGCTTAAAGCCTATCCGCCAAATCAATTTTTATCAGAATTATTTGCACGATATTTTGAACTGCTTAGTATTTCTCGCAATGTCTGTGCCAAAGGTGATTTTTCAACTGCGGATGTGATGAATTTTTTTGAAAATACTACCAACTTTGTTACTAAAATTTTTAATCAACAAATTAGAGCAAAAATAGATAAAGAAATTTCAAGTCAAACACTTGAAATAGCTAATCAGGTTAAACTTTTGCAAGGTGAAGAAAAATTTCAGGAAAAAGTTGAGTCATTTCAAAAAAAATCAGGAAATTCTTGGTCGAAAGCTGTAAAATCAAATTCACAATGGCAAGATGGCTGGAAAAAATATCAAGTTATAGAAGAAGATAAAAAATAAAATGGCAGTTTACACGAGGCTTATTCATCAAGAAATTCAAGATCATCTAAAAAATTATTCGCTAGGTAATTTGCTAGAATTTAAAGAAATTTTAGACGGAATTGATAATTCTAATTTTATTATAAAAACCTCAGAAGGGCAATTTATTTTGACTATTTTTGAGTCAAGAATTGATAAAAATCAGCTACCTTTTTTTATTAATTTTAAATTACATTTAGCATCAAAAGGAATTTTCTGTCCGAAGCCGATCCTTGATAACTCTGGTTTGGCGATAGTTAATCTTAAAGGAAAAAAATCAACAATTGTATCTTTTTTAAATGGCGCAACTCTTAAACCTCGCTTAGATGGATATTATGAGAGCATCACAAAAGATCATTGTTTTGAAGTGGGAAAGCAGCTAGCTAAAATGCATGAAGCGGCACTAGATTTTTCAATGAGTCGCAAAAATGAATTAGGAGTTGATGGTTTTCGCTTTTTATTTTCTAAATTTGAACATTTATTAGATGATTATCAAAAAGATTTACGAATTGAAATTTTAAATAATTTGGATTTTATAGAAAAAAGCTGGAAGCTTGATTTGCCTAGCGCTGCAGTGCATATTGATTTATTTCCAGATAATGTTTTTTTTGATGAAAAACAAAAATTAAGTGGCGTGATAGATTTTTATTTTGCCGCTAATGATATGTTAATTTATGATTTTGCGGTGACCGCAAATGCTTGGTGTTTTGATGCAAATAATAATTTTGAAAAAGATAAGTTTGAGCAGCTATTTTATGGATATGAATTGGTGCGAAAATTTTTACCAGCAGAAAAAGAATTTTTAAAAATAGCCTTGGTTGCAGCGTCAATGCGCTTTTTATTAACAAGGATCAATGATATGTTTTTTACGCCAAAAGACTCTTTGGTAAAAATAAAAAATCCGCAAGAATATCTGCAAAAACTAAGATTTTTTAAATCACAAATTTAAATGATAAATTATAATTTTTTTGGCAAAGATTGTATAATTAATCGCGAATTATCAAATCGCGCCGATCTTGAGCTAAAGCTTGCAGATAAAGGAATTAACCACGATTGTTTATTGTTATTAAATCAAATTCACGGTAGAGAAGCGGTTGTGATTGATGATAAAGATAAAATTTATGGCACACAAAATTTACCAAAAGCCGATGCAATAGTTACCAATCTTTCTAAGGTTGCAATTGGGGTGGTTACTGCGGATTGTGGGGCAATTTTATTTAGAGATGAAGAAAAAAATATTATTGGAGCAGCTCACGCCGGATGGCGCGGCGCAAAGCTAGGGGTGATTAAAACTTCCATTGAAGCGATGAAAAATTTAGGAGCAAAAAATATTAAAGCTATTCTTGGGCCAATGATTCAACAAGATTCTTATGAGGTTTCGAAAGAGTTTTTAGATGATTTTTTAAGTGAAGATTTAGCTAATAAAATATTTTTTAAAAATGGCGCAAATGATGATAAATTTTTATTTGATTTGCCTGCTTATATTGAAAAAAAATTAAGAAATGAAGGAATTGTTCAAATCGAAAATCTAAAAATTGATACTTATAAAAATGAGGAAAGTTTTTTTAGCTTTAGAAGATCAACGCATCAAGGTCAAAAAGATTGCGGCAGAAATGTTTCGGTAATTATGGCTGACTAGCTTTGTTTGCGAGAGAGGTGTGTGGTGCCTGAAGCCGGAATTGAACCAGCGACACAAGGATTTTCAGTCCTTTGCTCTACCAACTGAGCTATTCAGGCAATAACTTTTATTTAAAAAAGAGTTGTGTAAGATAAGAATAACCTTTTATTTTGCAAGCTTCTTCGGTTGGTTACCTAACTCATCGCTAGCACTGATATTTGGAAAACAGTAAAAACTCTATATAAAATCATGGAAAACCTCAATGACTACTCTGGCTATGTCTCTGCAGCTTATACGGTTGCGATAGCTTCAATGACCATCTTGGCGGCATATGTCGCAATAAAATATTTCTTGATAAAATCTCAGCAAAAAGATGTTAAAAATAAAAAATCATCATAAAAAAAGACGCATAGTTTTTGTTAGCTCAATATTTCTGATCTCTTTACTGGCTCTAGCCTTTATCATTGCAAATTTTCGCGAAAATATCGTATTTTTTTATTCGCCAAGTGAAATAAAAAATGAGGCAATATTCAAAAAAATTAAAAATCGCCAAACCAGAGCTGGTGGGCTGATAAAAGAAAATTCGATTAAAAAAATCGATGCATTAACCACTGAATTTATTGTTACAGATTTGCAAGAAGATTTAAAAATGCACTATGTTGGAATTTTGCCAGATTTATTCCGTGAAAAGCAGGGCGTGGTTGCGAAGGGTAAATTTGACGCTGAAAATAATCAGTTTATTGCAACTGAATTATTGGTAAAACATGATGAAAAATATATGCCACCAGAAGTTGCCAAGTCTTTAAAAAAATAATTTTTTATGGTGAATTGGTGTTTATGAATTTTAGAGAGTGTTTCAAATTATATGCTTAATAATCATCCTTCGACAAGCTCAGGATGACACACCCTAATCTCCAACTTGAATGCCATCCTGAGCTTGTCGAAGGATGATTATTAAGCATTAGCTTGAACGATTCTAAATTTATTCAGATATATTTATTTATCTTCCAAAAAAAGCTTCAAAACTTTTCTTTTCTAAAGAATTCTGATTAATCATGTATCCCGCAAAGGCCGCGGTGGCAGATTTATCAATGTCTATTTTATCAGTTTTAAGAGCATAAATTGTAAAGATATATCTGTGAGGCTTGTCTCCAACTGGAGGGCAAGGGCCACCGAATTTATGAAGCCCAAAGTCATTTCTAACTTGTTTGATACCATCTTTTAAATCAAATTTATCTTCTTTTCCAAAGTTAGATGACACTTCTTTATAATTTGCTGGAATGTTAATTAATAACCAATGCCACCAACCGCTTCCAGTAGGAGCATCTGGATCGTAGACTGTTAATGCAAAGCTTTTAGTGTCTTTTGGAGCGTCTTTCCAGGTAATTTTTGGAGATATATTTTCGCCTTTGCAGCCAAAATTGTTAAATATATGTTTATCTGAAATTGTTGAGCCAGATTTAATCTCGGGGCTTTTAATTTCTAAGGCTTGAGCGTTAAAAGAAAAAATTAAAATTATTGCAGATAGAAAAAATTTTTTCATAATTTTAAATAAAGTTTTTAATCAAATTACATGCCGCAACTAAAGCTTGAGCTTTGTTAATACATTCTTGATATTCAGATTTTGGATCTGAGTCGAAAACCACACCAGCGCCAGCTTGCAGATGAATTTTCCCATCTTTAATTAATGCAGATCTAAGCGTAATGCAAGTTTCCATATCACCATTTGCTGAAAAATAGCCAACGCATCCAGCATAAAAACTGCGCTTTATTTTTTCCAACTCTTCAATAATTTCCATTGCACGAATTTTTGGAGCGCCACTTACGGTTCCAGCAGGAAAGCCCGAAATTAGTGCGTCCAAAGCATCTAAATCATCTTTTAACATTCCTTCAACATTTGAAGAAATATGCATTACATGAGAGTAATTTTCGATAATCATTTTTTCACTTACAATAACGCTTCCTTCTTTTGCAACTCTGCCAACATCATGTCTGCCTAGGTCAATTAACATTAAATGTTCAGCTACTTCCTTTTCGTCTTTTAATAAATCTTCGGCAATTTTTTTATCTTCTATTAAATTTTTTCCTCTTTTTCTAGTTCCTGCAAGTGGGCGAATTGTAACTTTTTTAGATTTTGAAGACACCATAATTTCAGGACTGGCGCCACTTAAAGCAAATTCAGGGAATTTTAAATAAAATAAAAATGGCGAAGGATTTATTGCGCGAAGCGAGCGATAAAAGGTAAAATCAGAAATATTTTTATCAAAATTGGAGGTAAATCTTTGTGAAGGCAAAACCTGAAAAATATCGCCATCAGTAATATATTTTTTAGCTTTTTCAACCATTTGACAATATTCATCTTCTGAGCAATTAGAAGAAAAATTAAACTCTGGTTTAGCCTTTATTTTAGGGGATTTAAAAGGTTTTTTTAATAATTTCTCTGCAGCAATAATTTTATTTTTTGTTTCTTGATAATTTGTTTTTTGTCCAGAAAAAACGGGTGCGCAAATTAAGGCGCAATCAAATAAATTATCAAAAACAATAATGATTTGTGGGCGAATAAAAATTGCGTCAGGAATTTTTATTTCATCTGGCAAATTACGATTAGGTAATTTTTCCATCAGACGCACAATGTCGTAAGACATATAGCCGAAGATTCCGCCACATATTCCAGGAAGTGGGTTGGAATCTTGATTTATAAGGCTCCAATCAATTTGTGATTTTTTAATTAATTGTCGTAAATTTTCTAAAGCATCACCATCTTCTTTTATAAAATTTTGTGGATTTTTTTCAAAATCAGAGTTGATAAAAGATTTTTGATCTTCGCATTTCCATACTAAATCTGGCATGAAGCCAATCACTGAAAAGCGCCCCTTGTTATTACCTTTTTCTGCTGACTCAAATAAAAAATGATGGCTGGGAAATTCTTTTTCAATTTTTAATGTCGCAAGAACAGGGGTTACGATATCGGCGGGAATTTTTTTAAACAATAAGGTGGAGCCTTGTTGTTTTAAAATTTTTTCGAATCTGTTTTTTGTAAGATTAAATGGCATTATTTTTCTTCTTTTTGACCGAAAATTTTATCATTAATCGTGATCGGATATTTTTTTAATAAGAAGTTATTATATTCTTGTAAAACTTCATTTTTAAATCCTTCAAGCCCTTCCTTTCTTGCTTGATTAATTTGCGATGGATCAATTTGAACTTTACTAACTTTTCGCAAAATTCCAATCACAAATTCTTGCGCTCCACTTGGTAAAACAGTGGTTGTTTCGCCAATTTTTAATCCGAAAAGCTCATCTAAAAATTTATTTTGATAAGGCACTTTGCGACCCTGATAGTCAATATAATAAACTCGTGGAAATTCACGATTTTTTTCAAGTTTAACTTGGTATTTTGCAGCAATTTTATCAAAATCTTTTGGATTAGCCTGTATTTCTTGAGCAATTTTTTTGGTTAATTCTTGCAGCGCTTCCCCTCTTTTTGATTTTAGTAAATCTACATTTACTTGCTCAGTTACCTCGGCTAAATTTTTTTGACGCGCCGGTAAAATTTCTTCTAATTTAACTATGTAAAATTCTTGAAAATCTTTGCTATGAAAAATTTTTGAAATTTGATCTTTTTGCAAAGCGAATGAATTTTGAGCAAAATCATCTAATTTTTTAATTTCTAAAATCGCTCCACCTTTTTCATTCTGACCTTTATCATCAAGCAATATGGCTTTGTCTGATAAGTGTAAATTAAATTTTTTAGCTACTTCACTTAAAGAGTTGGAAGTTAGAATCATATCGTCAATTTCGGATATTTTTTCATTTAAAATTTTCTCTTCTCTTCCTTGAGATAGTTTTTCTTTAAGGCTAAATTTAACTTCTTGAAGTGATAAAGGATGGGCTTTTTTTACCCCAGTTAATAAAAATACATGAAAACCAAGTTGGCTTGATAAAACATCGCTGCGTTGATCTAGATTTAATTTAAAAATTGGCTCAATTAATTCAGGAATTAAATCTTTTTTAGTGATATTTGCTAAGGTAATTGTTTTTTTATCTTTGTTTTTTATCTCTTTTGCAAGCTTGATAAATATGGCTTCAGGCTTTGATTTTGCTGATTTCATCGCTATATCATATTTTTCTAAAAAGCTTTTTGCTTGATCTTCATTTTCAAATAACATGTGATAAAAATTTCTGCTTTCAGGTTGCTGCAAAAGATCTTTGTTTTTTTCATATTCGGCGGCAATTTCAGCGTCGCTAATGGCAACATATTTAGCGAAATCTTTTTTTGAAAAAGATATGTAAGAAACTTTTCTTAACTCAGGAGAATTATAGTTAGATCTATTATCTTCAAAAAACTTTGTAATTTCAGTTTTGGAAGGCTGTGGCAAGCTTTTAATATCTTTGATTGAAATTGAAATTACATCGGCTTGGCGCTTTTCTTGTTTAAAATTTTCTAATTCAATAATCGCTTTTTCATTGATTGGAGAAACCATTGACATGGTTTGAATGATCATGGATGCAACAATTTCGTTAGAAATTAAATTTACATATCTTTCTTCATTTAAGCCGTTTTTTGCTAAAAATTTCTTAAATAATTCGTGATCAAATTTACCATCTTTTATAAAGCTTGGATCTTTTGCGACCGATTCCAAAATTAACTCTTTACTGGCTTCAACGCCAAATTCTTCATGAAGTTTTTCAATCATAACTTTATTTACCAGGCGATTTAAAACATCTGACTGAAATTGTTTAGAATCTATATATTTAGCCGCTTCTGGGCTTTTATTGGAAGCTAGAACCGCTTCACGACTGCTTTGTAATTCGCTATTAAAGGCGCTATATCCAATTGTTGTATTGCCAACTTTTGCCACCCAAGAATTAGGACTTCCTAAAATAAACCCACTAATTCCAAATAGCACAAAGGTAAGAGCCACAAAGGCTAATAAGATTTTAAAAAATATATTTTCTGCCAGTTTGCGAAATAATTGCATGGTTTTATTTTGTTGAATTTAAACTAAAAAATGAGGCTTATATTCAATCTTTTAAAGGTTATTGATTCATAAATCAATTTTTTATTGAGAAAATTCTTAAGCTGTAGATAATCGTTTCATTCCCTTCAATAAAGGACTATCTCATAAACTATTCACAACATGCTAATTGTTCAAAAATTCGGAGGCACTTCGGTTGGAGATATTGCCCGTATTAAAAATGTTACAAAAAAAGTCAAAGCTGAACTTGATAAAAAAAATAAAGTTATAGTAGTGGTTTCTGCTATGTCTGGCGTGACCAATCAGCTTGTTGATTATTGTAATCAAGTTTCTAATTTATTATCAAATGAAGCGCTTAGCGAATATGATTCAATCGTTTCAAGCGGTGAGCAAGTTACTTGCGGATTGCTGGCTTTAGAATTGCAATCAATAGGCTATAAAGCTAGATCTTTCTTGGGCTGGCAAATTCCAGTGATAACTGACAATGTTCCAAGTAAAGCTCGTATTGAAAATATTGATGGTGATTTTTTATTAAAATCGCTCGAAGAATATGATGTTATAGTAATCGCTGGATTTCAAGGCGTGTGCGCGGAATCAAATCGTATAAGCACCTTAGGGCGCGGCGGTTCTGATACTTCGGCGGTTGCAATTGCGGCGGCAGTAAAAGCTGATTTGTGTGATATTTATACTGATGTTAATGGTGTTTATACAACAGATCCAAGAATTACTGACAAAGCTCGTAAATTAAAAAAAGTTACTTATGAAGAAATGTTGGAGATGGCTTATAGCGGTTCTAAAGTTTTGCAAACCCGCTCAGTTGCTATGGCGATGGCGCATAATGTGCGAGTTAGAGTTTT
>CAMDMO010000042.1 GCA_945902255.1 Rickettsia typhi
CAACTTGAAGATAAGGAGGGTGACAACTTAAGAATGAGTAAGAGTAGCAACTTAAGAATTGGTAAGAGTAGGAACTTAAGAATAAGCAAGAGTAGCAACTTAAGAATAAGCAAGAGTAGCAACTTGAAGATAAGGAGGGTGACAACTTAAGAATAAGCAAGAGTAGCAACTTAAGAATAAGCAAGAGCAGCAACTTAAGAATAAGCAAGAGCAGCAACTTGATGATGAGTAAGAGTGACAACTTGAGGATGAGGGTGATGACTTAAAAACAAGAAAGGGCGTGACGACTTAAGGAAGGGGAGCTGGATTTTTTTCAAGATGCTCTGCGCTTTTTTATCTCTTCACGCTTCATGTCCAATTTTACTTACTCTTATTAGCATGGCTATCTCCAGCGCCTTTAGATGATGCGGTTTTGCCAGCATCTGAACTACTAGATTTTCCAGTGCGCGATGCAGAAGAGTCAGAAGAGCTGCCGGCGCTGCTTTTACCTCTATCAGCAGCAGTGGTAACCGATTTTCCTTGACCGGCGAGTTTTCTTATAGCTCCTTTTGCGGCACTGCCAGCTGCGCGCGCAACATTTGGAATACCCTTAGATATTGCGCCAACACCTCGTTTTTGAATTCCTCGTAATGTTCCAAATGCTTTTCCTGCCATATCCATTGCCGACATAGAGCCGCTGCTAATTGTTTTTCCTCCCACTAATTCTGCGGCAAATCCTGAAATTTGATCCATAAATTTAGTAAAAATAAACATTATTATGGCAGCCTTCAAGATCGAGTTAATTTTTGTGCTATTGATTGATGCAAGCATTGGAATTCCTATGCCCAAAAGCTCAAGACCATTATAAGTTTTGATATCTTTAACTCTGAAAATACAATACATGCTTTCATCTTCAGCGGCGCCTGTGCAAGAAATTTGTTTTGGATTTTCTTTGCCATCGCCAGTAAATGTGACATCTCCAATAATAAGTGTGTCAAATAAAGTTATTAAAATTCCCAAATAAGCAAAAAGAATCATTGGCTGCAAGCTGAGCCCGAGCAATTGTTTCCACCATTTTTCAAAAATAGGTTTGGTGCGGTTAAACATTGCGAGTGTTATTACTATAGGGGAAACATATATTAAAATTATTACTGCCGTTATAGAAATTAACATGATGTGAACTGCTCTAATCGTTAGCGCAATTAAGAAAAAAGCGAAGAGGAATGTGCCAACAAAAAATACGACTCCAGCGCCTCCTGTAAAGAGCCCGCCAACTATCATCATCGCTAAATTCGGAACTGAAACTTCGGGTCCAAAGCCAAGAGCCATGGCAATTTTGCAATCAAGTGTATCCCATACTCTTAGATATGATTTACCTTCTGGGTATCGAGCATTGGTATATTTTGTTGTAGGGCTATCATCTGAGTAGTTAAATCTTGGAAATTGGCAACCATCAAGTTTATTAGTTGGCTTTGATTCGTCGGCTCTAAACATAAAGTCAGCCATATAAGTTGATGTGCCAACCAAGCCCTGCATGAAGCCAGACTGCCAACCTGTTCCAACCGCAAAATACATTACTAATCCAATTTTTAATATATATGGTAATAGTTGCTTCTTTTTTATGTCTCCTCCGCCAAGCAATATAACTACGCCGAAGAAAGTTACAGAAACGATTAATGCAACCTTAATTATTGTTTTTAAATTCTTTTGTATTTTTACAAAAAATGAATCACTAGAAAAATCACTTTGGGTGGCAGCGAAATATGAGTTTCCAGATAATATATCACCTTTTCTCCAGAAATATCCGCTGGTGCAAAAATCATGTTTGTGAGCTTTTTCCTCAGGATCTCGACATTTAGTATCGCCAGCTCGATTGAGGAAAATATTCTCCATAGTTTCTTTAAAGCACTGAACCATTGGAGCAGAAAAGCCGCGATTATTTATTGGCAATAAATCTGAGGTATATCCAAAAACATTTTGTGAATCGCCTTTAAGATCTTTACAAGCTGAAGAGAAGAATGCTCCTTCTAGGTTACTTACTCTAACATGTGGTAAAATTGGTATTTTTGAACAATGGTTTAAAAATTGGCAAAAATTAACTACTTGAGTTGGATCGGTTTCATCCATTTTTTTAGTCTCTGTTCCACCACCGAGTAGATGATTATAAGGACATACTGAATAAGTTTTTGCGCAAACATAATTAACATTTCTTTTGCTTTCATAAATGTCGAAAGTAACACCGCTGACTGTACATCTTTCTCCTATTGAACAAAAAGAGCTTTCATAGCTAAGGCCCATCACTTTATTTTCTATACACATCGCGCTCTGACTTCTTGCTTTACAGCAATCATAAGCTACCTGAACTGAATCAGCTTCTGCTTCATTATCTGTTGAGGTCAAAAATCTGTGACAGGCATAAACTGGTGCAGACACTGAGCCAGTCATGTAATATCTTTGATGCTCGGTATCCCCGGTATATCCTAGTTTCTGCCTTACTTTATCGGCATCCCAGAGGTCAGGATTTTTGCATCCGTTGCTGCCGCTATCAATGAATTCTTTTCCTCCATAAACATATTCTCGAAAATTTTTATTGGTAATTGCGGTGGTGCTGTCAAAGCCATCGCAAAGATTGGTATGAGTTACAAAGGCATTTTTAATGCATTGTTGGTAAGGTCCGATTGTTTTTTTCCATTTACCAGAAGAACTTTCATTAGAAACAACTTCGCCGGTGCTATTAAATTTTTTCCATGTTGTCCAGTCATGTCCGCATAACCTAGCTTTTTCATAGGTTGTTTTAGCAAATGCATAAATTGTTGCAAGCGCTGCAACGGAAGATGCAATTGTGGCATAATAAGCGGCAGTTGCTGCGCAGCATCTTGTAACATCAGCAGCTGCAAAAGGAACTTGTGGGCAAAATACGGCTGCTGTTAAAGGGTTGGCGCAATTTGCAACGCATAGTGAAGAATTTGCAATTCTTCCAGTGCATCTACCAGTTTTTACTGCCATTCTTCTCAGGGTTGCAACTGATAAAAATGGCGTAGGCGGAGGAGCGTTCTCGGCAATTTCTTCTGCTGGCAGTGTTGTTAATCCAGTTGGAGATGTTGGTGTGCAGAATCTTCCCGCTGCAAAATCTGCCGCAAGAATTGCTGCTCCAGATCCAGTAACAAATGCAACACAAACTGGATTTTTATCTCCAAGTTCCCAATCAATAGCTTCATTATTCGAGAATGGATTAAATTCGATGCTACCCATGTCGCACCGATTAGCATCTGAATCATAGTGATTGTCTGCTATATCTTCATATTTTACATCATCAAAAATTGCGTAGGCGCTAGTGGCATGAAAAGTGAGTGCTAATGTTAAAATATAATAAATTATATTTTTGATGTATTTTGTAAAAAAAAATCTCAAATTTTTAGCGCCTTATCAAATAATTCTATAAGTTGATTAATTTCTTGGTTAATTGTTTTGAATGAAGTGCGATTAACAATCAAATAAGAACTTACATCGATAACCTTTTTTAATTCAACCATTTCATTTTCAATAAGTGTTTTACCACTACTTACTAAATCAAGAATAAAATCGCATAAATTAAGTTGAGGTGCAATTTCAATTGAGCCATTAAGCTTTATGGTTTCTGCTTGCAAGCCAAGACTAGAAAAATAATTACTGGCGATAGTGGTATATTTTGTTGCAACTCGAATATGACTTATTTTAGAAAAATCTAGAATTTCAGTAGATTTTTTTGCAGCAATCGAAAGACGACATTGACCAATTTTTAAATCAAGAATTGGTAAGATCTCTAATGAAGGAAATTCTTTTAAAACATCTAATCCGCAAATTCCAATATCGGCAGCGCCAAATTTTACAAAAGTTGCAACATCGAAACTTCTAACTTTTACCATTTCGATAGCGTTGTGATTGGTTGCAAATACTAGTTTGCGCGACGATTCATTAAAAAATTCTGCTTCTGGAATAATTCCAATTTTTTTAAATAAAGGATTTAACTCTTCTAAAATTCTTCCCTTTGGAACCGCTATTAAAATTTTTTTCATGTTTTTTAAATAAAATCAAAACCCTTTTGCATAACGCGCTAAAACCCCTAAACTATTGGTTTCATCAAAGCTAGTTTTGTAATTAGTTCTCAAGTTTTTATAACCAACCTGAACTATAAAACTATCAAAAAAAGAATTTTTATCAAACTCGTAACCAAAAGAAACTTCTGATAAGTCTTGATCATAGCCATTTTGCGCAAATTGTAATCTACTTTGCTTAGAATATCCTAAAGTGCTATTCCAATTTTTATTCAGTCTTCCAATAATATTGGCGGTAAAATAATTATCGCTGACATTAGAATTTCCACCAACATTTTTCATGCTAACATATTCTATTAAGCTATCTAAACCAATGCTTTTAGAAAGTGGATATTTATAATTCATGCCAGCAACAAATCCTTTTTGATCAGCGATATTTTGTGGAATAACCGTGCTCATTTTTTGATTAACCGCAAGATTAATATAAGCAAAATGATATGATAGTTTTTCTCTTTTATCGAAATCAAATTTAATATCTAGTGAGGTGACATAAGAGCTTAAAAGCCTGTAATCTCCGGGTGTTGCGTCAGATTTTTGATTAGAATCTCTTTTGGTAATTAAAGAATTATCAAGATTTTTACGATCATTCATAAAAGAGCTGAAGCCAAAAATATATTCACCAGTTTTTTTGGCGTCTCCTAGACGATAAATTCCACCAATTCCTAATTTTTCTGTTTGGCGATAATTATTTGCGATTTCGTAAGTCCAAATACCGCGATTCCAATTCCAAGCAGTTCCAAAATCTAAATTAAATTTTCCTGCTAAAATCGCATATTTTTTGGTATCGTAACTAACATTTAACTCACGAATAAAAATTCCCTCATCTTCAAAAGATCTGTCTCCACCACCGCTTGCAGAATTTTGCCTTCTTTGATTATGGTCTGAATTATTTACGCGGTCAAAAGTTAATTGACTATTGATGGCAAGTTTTTTGTTGAAGTTAAAAGATGATAATAAACGACCAGTTGCCAAGGTGTCATTATATTCGTTTTTTTTATCGCTTGATTGATAAGCATAATTATCAAGCGCATCAACAACTAGGTAATTTGAAAATTTTGGCTGAAAAAAAGTTGAAAGATTTTCTTTACTTAAAATATCTTCATATTCTTCCACTAAATCTCTGACTATATTGGTTCTCTTTTCTTTCAAATAATCATCAGCATTAGCTTGGGCGCAAGTGAGGCTAAAAATTATTAACAAAAATATCTTTTTCATTGATTGTTTTTTGATGAAGAATGTGTAGTTTTGCTTTTAATGCAAATTAATCCAAAAAATATCATCTAATTTTATGTTAATTCCAATATTAATCGCAACAAGTTTCTCTCTAGGTTTTTTTGTAGAAAGTATAGTCGGTTTCGGTGGTGGTTTGATTGCTTATTCAATTCTAGGATTTTTTACTGATATAAAAACCATGGTTATCGCGGGTCTATATATTGGAACTGCTTCAAGCGCTTATATAGTTTATACTGGGCGCCAATATTTTAATTTTAAAATTCTAAAATCAATTTTACCTCTTTCACTAATCGGAACTGTTTTTGGGGTTTTTATTTTTAGTAAATTATCTAGCGAAACTTTAGCTTTAGGGTTGGGTGGTTTATTGATAATTCTTTCTATAAAGACCACTTTTTTTGATAGCTATATTTTACCAAAAATATTTAAAAATAAATTGATTTTAATTGGTGGAATTTCTCACGGTTCCTTTGGAATTGGAGGGCCTTTTATTGTAAATGCTCTAAAGAAAGATTTTGCTAATAAATCAGAGTTGAGAACTACAATGGCAGCATTCTTCGTGCTTTTAAATATAGTGCGGATAGCTCAACTTTTCTTGCAAAATCAAATTAACATAGAATTTTTTACTCAAATTTGGTGGGTAATAATTCCAGTTTTTGTTGCGATTTATTTTGGTTACCATGTTCATTTGAAAATCAGCGAATCTTTCTTCAAAAAACTGATTGGAATGGTGACTTTTTTTGCAGGGATAAAGTTTTTATCGAAAGTGTTTTTGTAAGATTTTGTGCTAATCAAAGCTGGGCGTGACTTATATAACCGCGCCCAATCACTTCATGCAATGTTTAAAATAGGCATGAAAGTGTGGGCTGGGTTACAAACCCAGCCCAGCGTTAGGTCAATTCGGGGATGGGGAATCTACCAATCCCCGTCTTTCCCTTTCATGTCATCATCCTTGGCCATTAGGACGAGGATCTCGTGAGTTTTTGCTTGGGAGTATAAACTCCTGAGATCCTCGACGCTTTCAGCGTCAAGGATGGCGGGGGTTAGAAGATGCTTAGCCCTAAATGACGGGGATTGATAGATTCTCATGACTGGGCGTGGTTTGCAACCGCGCCCTCATGTTCATGCAATGTTTAAAATAAGGGGAGAAAAGGGCTGTTGACTTGGGCTACAAACCCGTCCCAACCTAGCTATCAATGAACTAAATGGTGATTTTACACAACCAACAACTTCTTCTTCAAATTTAAAATCATATCATCAGCCATCTTCGTCAAATCATATTCAACCTTCCAACCCCATTGATTTCTTGCCGCGGAATCATCAATTGATCTTGGCCAAGAATCAGCAATTTTTTGACGAAAATCTGGAGCATATTCAATTTTAAAATCAGGAATATGTTTTTTAATTTCACCAGCCAACTCTTCGCAAGAAAAGCTAATGCCGGCAAAGTTAAAATTTGTGTGATTTTTAAGTTTAGAAAAATCTGTTTCTGCTAGTTCAATAGTGCCGCGAATGGCATCTGGCATGTACATCATTGGCAACACAGTATCTGCTTTTAAAAAACAATTATAAGATTTTTTCTTAATCGCTTCATAAAAAATTTCCACCGCATAGTCTGTTGTACCGCCTCCAGGAAGCGTTTTATAGCTAATTAAACCGGGGTATCTCAAACCCCTTACATCAATTGCAAATTTTGCTACATAGTAATCGCATAGCAATTCACCAGCGGCCTTAGTTAAACCATACATGGTTTTTGGCAAAATAATAGTTTCTTGCGGAGTTAAATCGCGTGGTGTTTCGGGGCCAAAAACCGCAATTGAGCTTGGGCAAATAATTTGTTTAATATTTAATTCACGCGCTGCTTCTAAAATATTATAAAGCCCGTTCATGTTAATGTTCCAACAAAGTGTTGGATTTTTTTCTCCAGCCGCCGAAAGAATTGCCGCTAAATGATAAATTATTTTTATATCATGTTTTTTTATAATTTCATAAAGCCTTGATTTATCTAGCACATCAAGCTTTTCATAAGGTAAAAATTCTTCTGCAACAACATTGTCACGAACATCGGAAGTGATAATATTTTTTTCGCCATAAATTTTTTTAAGCGTCGCCGTAAGCTCAGAACCAATTTGCCCTAACGCGCCCGTAACTAAAATTTTCATCATTGTTTAAAAATATAATAATAAAGAAAAGGGGTCTGACCCCTTTTATCAAAAAGGGGTCAGACCCCTTTGAATTATTCCACTAAAAATGTAATTGATTTCAAATATTCACTTTCTTTCAAAGCTGGATGAATTGGGTGATCATAGCCACCGCCAAAAACTCTAATAATTTTTGCCGCACGATTACTTTTGCGAAAACCGTGATTTGCTGCATCAATCAAATCTTGCAGAGAAGCGTGATGAGAGCAAGATGCTAAAAATAAAATTCCGCCTTTTTTAACTAAATTTGCTGAAAGACGAACCAATTTTTCATAACCCTTCATGCCAGAAAAGAAATCTTTTTTGCTTTTTACAAATGCTGGCGGGTCAAGAACCACAATATCAAACTTCCTTTCTTGAAATTCTGCTTTTTCTAAAAGATCAAAAACTTTTTCATTAATAATTTCAGTTTTATTTTTATCAAAATTATTAATTTCAATATTTTTAGCTAATTTTTCCAAAGCTTCTTTTGAAGAATCAACGAAAGTAACTGACTTTGCGCCATGCCCTAAAGCATTGATACCAAAGCCTCCTTGATAAGAAAAAGCATCAAGCACTTCGCAATTTTTTGCAATTCCACCAATAAATTCACGATTAAATCTTTGATCAAAAAACCAGCCAGTTTTTTGACCCATTTGCACATCAATTAAAAATTTTAAACCATTTTCTTCTATAGCTATCTCATCAGAAAATTCGCCGCTTATTATTTTGGTATAAAGTTCTAATCCTTCATATTTTCTATTTTCAATGTCATTACGAAAAATTATTGAAGCATTTGGAAATAATTTTTTTAGTGCCGAAATTAATATTTCGCTAAGTTCTTCCATTCCTGCGGTTGAAATTTGGCAAGATAAAACATTATCAAAGCGGTCAATTACTAATCCGGGTAGAAAATCTGCTTCTGAGTGAACTAGGCGATAAAATGGTTTATCGAAGAATTTTTCGCGCAAATTTTTTGCTGCTAAAAGTCGATTATAGAAAAAATCTTCGTCAATTTTTTGCGATAAATCATAAGTTAAAATACGCGCCGCAATAAGACTGTGAGGATTAAAAAAGGCGAGGGCGAAAAGTTGATCTTTGCGAATATTTATTTCAACTAATGTGCCTTTTTTTAAAGATTTTATTTCTGGAAAATTTTCAATTTCATTCGAATAAATCCAAGGATGACCTTGAATAATTCTAACTTCTTGATGTTTTTTGATGCGTAATTTTGGAATTGTCATTTGATTGTAAATCGAGTTGCGTTGTGGTTGAAATGTTGTTTTTGTTGGTTGCTAAAATATTTAAATAAAATCTTGTTTCTATTGCTTCGTGGTTTGTAAATGCTATACCTCGTGCAATTTATTTAAGTTTGGCTGAACTTAAGGGTCGGGTTACAAACCCAACCCAGCCGTCGGGTTACAAACCCAACCCAGCATTGGGTGTAGTTTTAAACACCAAATCCAAAAACTATCGCCAATAGCTTAACAAGCCAATCCAAAAAATTCCTACAAACTAAAACTCATCGTTAAAAGATGGGATTTTTTTCTTTCTAAAAATGATTTAAATAATTCATCATAATCAGATGGTAAAGATTTATGTAAAGAGCCGCGAGTTACAATGCTTTCAACATAAGCCGAAACATTTTTATAAAGATCAAAAACCTCTAAAGTAAATTTATTATCAATATAAGTTAATGGCTTAAAAGTTGATGCCATAAAAACATCAACTAGCGCAAAATTTTCTCCGTCAAAATAAGGATTAAATTTGATATATTTATCTAAAATGGCTAGTTTAGACATTGTTTCCGCCTTCTTAATATCAAACTGTTCTTGGTCTTGAGAGAACATCATGCCAAAAACTCCAGATAAAATTCCATTACTAAATTCCATCCAGCCGCGATGCCAATTTTTATTATATAAATCTTTTGGATGAAGTGGATTTTGTGTAAATGCTTCTTCAAGATATTCGCAAATTGCAATTGATTCAAATAACGGTTTATCGCCCACATAAAGCAAAGGAACCTTGCCAACTGGTGCATCTTTTAAAAACCAATCTGGCTTTTGAGAAAGATTTACTTCTTGTTTTTCATAAGGGATATTTTTTTCTAATAATACCATTTCAACACGATGGCAGTAAGGAGAAAATTTTGATGTAACTAGTTTGATTTTATCTGTCATTTACAACCTCTTAATAAATTGGAAATTCTTTACATAAAGCTGCAACTTCCGCTTTAATTTTGGCTTCTAGCGCCTTATTTCCTTCTTCGCCATTTTTAACAAAACCTTCTAGAGTATCTGCAATCATATTGCCGATTTTTTCAAATTCTTTTTCTCTAAAACCACGAGTAGTTCCAGCCGCCGTGCCAAAACGAAGTCCAGAAGTTACAAATGGACTTCTTGGGTCGTTTGGAATCGCATTTTTATTGCAAGTTAGCCCAGCATGTTCCAAAACTTTTTCAGCTTCTTTACCAGTGATGGTTTCAAGTGGCGTTAAATCAACAACCATCAAGTGACAATCAGTGCCGCCAGTGGTAATTTTTAATCCGCGTTTAATTAATGTGTCAGATAAAATTTTCGCATTTGACACTATTTGTTTAGCGTAATTTTTAAAATCAGGACGAAGTGCCTCGCCAAAAGCCACGGCTTTAGCAGCAATTACATGCATTAATGGTCCACCTTGCAATCCAGGGAATACAGCAGAATTAATTTTTTTTGCCAATTCTTCATTATTTGTAAGAATCACGCCGCCACGAGGTCCGCGTAAAGTTTTGTGAGTTGTTGAAGTTACAATGTCAGCAATTCCAACTGGAGATGGATAAACTCCCGCCGCAACAAGTCCTGCAACATGCGCCATATCAACCATTAAAAGTGCGCCAATTTCATCAGCAATTTTTTTAAAACGCGCCCAATCAACAATACGAGGATAAGAAGAAATTCCTGCAACAATTAATTTTGGCTTATGTTCGCGCGCCAAACTTTCCATTTGATCATAGTCAATTAAGCCATCATCAAGGCGAATTCCATATTGCACTGATTTAAACCACATGCCAGAAATTGTGCGTTGCGCTCCGTGAGTTAAGTGCCCACCAGCAGCTAAGCTCATTCCTAAAATTGTATCATGGGGTTGTAAAAGCGCTAAATAAACCGCTAAATTCGCACTAGCGCCAGAATGAGGCTGAACATTGGCAAATTTTGCACCAAATAATTGGCAAAGCCTTTCAATTGCAAGAGTTTCAATTTCATCAGAAAATTCACACCCGCCATAATAGCGTTTTTGCGGATATCCCTCAGCATATTTATTAGTAAAAATAGAACCTTGCGCCTCAAGAACCGCGTTGCTTACAATATTCTCTGAAGCAATTAATTCGATTTGATATTTTTGACGATCTAGTTCTTTTTGAGTAGAAGCAAAAATTGCTGGATCAGATTTTTGTAAGTTTGAAGTGAAGAATGTCATAAGTTTTTAAATAAAATAAATGGATGTTGACTTTAAATTTTAAACAACGATAAAATGTTCTTAATCACGATGGAAGGATACCTTAAGAGTGCGTCTCTTGAGATTATGCCTTCCTTTTTTTATGCTCCAATTTTTGCTTTTCGCTATTTAAAAAATAAATTTTATCGTGATTTTGAAAGCCTCGTAACAAAGAAGAATAGCTGTATTTATTAGGGATCACTAATTTTTCAAGTTTATTTTCTGTCCGCAGATAATCCACTAGACAGTAAAAATCTCCGTCCCCGCTTACAATGACCGCTTTGTCATAATTACCAAATTCAATCATCGAATGCAAAACTAACTCCGCATCAACATTGCCCTTGGTTTTTCCTGCTAAATCAACAGTTGGTTTGAAGATTAAGTTATAACCAATGTTTTCTAAAGCGGAATAGAGTTTTTTATTTTTCTCAATGTAGCCAATAAAAATAAATTGTTTTGATGTGCGAAATTTATTTTTTAAAAATTGAAAAAATTTAGCGAAATCTAATTCCCAATTCTGGTTTCTAATAGATAAATTTAAATTCTGACTATCAA
>CAMDMO010000043.1 GCA_945902255.1 Rickettsia typhi
AAAATCAAAACCTGATATTTGCCTAATTCACGGCGAATCTGATTCCGTTTTGCCTTTTGAAAATTTTATTGAGGCAAAAAAAATTCTAACTTCACAAGATATTCCTTTCGAATCTCATGCGGTTCCACATTTAGATCATTCAATTGATATTCATGGCGTTAGAGTGGCGCAAGCATTTCTTAAAAAACGAATTTCTTAAAAATGACAACATCACCACAAAGTCAAACAAAATTCATCGCATTCTTTGATGAATGCGGAGACCATTCTTTAGAAAAAATTGATAACGATTTTCCAATTTTTATATTATCTACGGTAGTTGTAGAGCGAGAAAATTATTTAGAAAAAATAATTCCCTCTCTTGCAAAGTTAAAATTAAAATTTTGGGATCATGAAGGAGTAAATTTACGCAGCAGAGACATTCGCAAAGCATTAGGGGATTTTACTTTTATGCAGATTCCACAAGAGCGCAAAACTATGATCAATGAGCTAGAGTTAATGATACAAAATTTACCTTTTACACTTTTTCTTACCGTAATAGATAAAGAGAAGCATAAAAATCAACATGGTATTAATGGCTTAAATCCTTACAATTTAGCGCTTGGACATACTCTTTTTAATTTAGAAGAATTTTTAAACGAAAATAACGAGGATACTCTTCCGATAATAGCGGAATCACGCGGTAAGAATGAAGATGATCAACTAAAGGCATCTTTTTATGAATTCAAATCATCTAACTCGCAATTTCAATTATCAAATTTTCCTCTTACCTTTCGGCGTAAAAATGATAATATTGCAGGAATTCAAATTGCAGATTTATGCGCTTACCCAGCTGCTCGTAGATTTTTAAATCCAGATAAAGAAAATAGAGCCTTCGATGTAATTCGTCCGCATATTTATAAACATCAGGTTTTGCCAGCAATAAAGTAAGAAAGCGGCTCCAGAAAAAATCTAGAAAACCGCTTTCCGACCGAGAATTCCCAGTCCACTGGGGCATTATATAAAATACAAAAGAAAAAGTCAATTTTCTTAAGAGATTAAGAAAGTAAGAACATAATTTATTAAAAAGCATATGAAACTATCAAATTATTTCCTCCCAACTCTTAAAGAAAATCCAATCGATGCCACCGTGGTGTCGCACCAATTAATGGTTCGCGCTGGCATGATTCGCCAAACCGCATCCGGCATTTACACTTGGCTTCCTTTGGGTTTAAAGGTTTTGCGTAAAGTTGAAAAAATTATCAAAGAAGAAATGGATAAGGCTGGCGCTTTGGAAATTTTAATGCCAACAATTCAACCAGCTGAATTATGGATTGAATCGGGTCGTTATGATGCTTATGGCAAAGAAATGCTGCGCATTAAAGATCGCCATGATCGCGATATTTTATATGGTCCAACCCATGAAGAAGTGGTTACGGATATTTTCCGTAAAAATGTTAATTCTTATAAAGATTTACCAAAAAATTTATATCAAATTCACTGGAAATTTCGCGACGAAATTCGCCCTCGTTTTGGCTTAATGCGCGGTCGCGAATTTTTAATGAAAGATTCTTATTCTTTTGATATTGACGATGCGAGCGCGAAAAAAACTTACAATTTAATGTATGAAACTTATTTCAAAATTTTTCGTAAAATGGGTTTAAATGCGATTGCGCTTAGAGCTGATACTGGCGCGATTGGCGGAGATTTATCGCATGAATTTCACATCTTGGCCGAAACTGGCGAAAGCGCAATTTTTTATGATAAAAAATTTGATGAATTAACCAAATTAAAAGATTTTGATATTGCAGAAATGCAAAAAATTTATGCAATGGCCGATGAAATGCATGATGAAAAAAAATGCCCAATTGCTCTAGATCAATTATCTTCAAGACGCGGAATTGAAGTTGGTCATATTTTTAATTTCGGATTAAAATATTCTAAAGCCATGGAAGCTTCTGTAATGGGCGCTAATGGTGAAAAAATTTATCCAAATATGGGCTCTTACGGAATTGGCGCGTCTAGAGTTGTGGCCGCAGCAATTGAGGCAAATCATGATGCTAATGGAATTATCTGGCCGAAAGAAATTGCGCCTTTCCAAGTTGCTTTAATTAATGTAAGATCTGGCGATGAGTTATGCGATAAAACTTGCGAAGAAATTTATAGCAAACTTGAAAATAAAGGCATTGAAGTGATTTATGATGATACTAAGGCTAGCTTAGGACAAAAATTTTCTATCGCTGATTTAATTGGAATTCCAACTCAAATTATTGTTGGCCCAAAATCTGCTGCAGCTGGAATGGTTGAAGTTAAAGATCGCAAAAGCGGAGAGAAGAAGGAAGTCGCGATTGGAGATATTTAATAACTCTTTCGACTAATTAACATATAACCGCGCCATCATATTTCATGAGATGTTTAAAATAGTTATGAATATGTGAGCTGGGTTACAAACCAGCCCAGCGCTGGAAAGTCGCGATTGAGAAATTTAATAGCTCTCCAGCCAATTAACTGCCGCTGGGCGTGCTTTGTAAGCGCGCCCACACATTCACGCAATGTTTAAATAGTTATAAAGTGTGAGCGCTGGGTTACAAACCTAACCAAGAGTTGAAAAATGCATAGTTTATCCAAGGAAATGGTATGATTTTATCGGCGAATCGGCGTTCCTAATCCCCATTTTTTATCTTAATTGCCAAAACTCCTCCCGCCAAAACTAAAGTCACTAAATTGGCGCTTGTAATCACAATATTTTCCAACAAAATACCATAAATCAGCCAAAGAAAAACACCGGCAACAAATAGCGAATACATAAATAAGGAAACTCCTTTTGTATCGCGAGTTTTAATAGTTTTAATTACCTGCGGTAAAAAGCTAATTGTGGTTAAAAATGCCGCAAAATAGCCGATAATTTCGGTCATAATTTAATTTTTTAAATGTTGGATCATGAATAATATAAAAAAACCAATATTACTTTGCATTCTAGATGGATTTGGAATTGGCGACGATAATTTCGCCTTCAATGCCATAGCCAAAGCGAATATGAAAAATTATAATCGCATTTTAAAAACCTATCCCAACTCTCAATTAGAAACCTCTGGTCTGGCGGTTGGCTTGCCTGAAGGCCAAATTGGCAATTCTGAAGTTGGACACATGACAATTGGCGCTGGCCGTGTCATTTTTCAAGATTTACCAAAAATTAATAATGCGATTTCTGATGGCAGCCTAGCACAAAATTCAAAATTACAAAAATTAATTTCTGATTTAAAAATTTCGGGCAAAACTTGTCATTTAATGGGCTTGTTTTCTGATGGCGGAGTTCATTCTCACATTAATCATATAATTTTTTTAGCAAATTTTTTACAAAAAAATGGAGTAAAAGTTTTACTACATGCTTTTTTAGATGGTCGTGATGTTGCTCAAAAAAGCGCTTTAAATTATTTAAACGAAGCTGAAAATATAAAAATTGCCACAATATCTGGGCGCTACTACGCCATGGATCGCGACTATAAATGGGATCGCATTAAACTCGCTTATGATGCAATTATAAATGGCAAAGGAGAAAATTTTGCTAACCCAATTTTAGCGGTTGAAAAATCTTACGAAAAAAATATTACCGACGAATTTATTCTGCCTTGTATAATTGAAAATTACCAAGGAATTGATGACGGCGACGCCCTACTCTTCTGCAACTTTCGCGCCGATCGCGCTCGTCAAATTTCAACTGCAATTTTAGATGATAATTTTAGCGAATTTTCTCGTAAAAAAATTAATTTTTCTCACTTAATTGCTTTAACTAAATATTCCGATGAATTGAGTAAATTTTATCAAATTTTATTTCCCGAAAATTCAATAAAAAATTCATTACCCGAAATACTTGCAAATAAAGGCTTAACACAGCTTCGTATTGCCGAAACCGAAAAATATGCCCATGTAACTTTTTTCTTTTCTTGCGGCAGAGAAAAAGAATTTTTAGGCGAAGAAAGAATTTTAATAAAATCGCCAGCTGTTGCTACTTATGACTTAAAGCCAGAAATGTCTGCAAATGAAGTTGGTGAAAAATTAAAAGCAGCAATTGATTCTAAAAAGTTTGATTTCATCGTAGCAAATTACGCAAATTGCGACATGGTTGGACATTCCGGCATTCTAGGTCCTTCAATTAAAGCGTGTGAGGTGATTGATTCTCAATTAGGAATGTTAGAAAAAACAATTTTAGAAAATGATGGTTTAATGTTAATTTCCGCTGATCACGGAAATATTGAATGCATGATTGATGAATCTCACAAACCTCATACTTCTCACACAACCAATCCGGTGCCACTTATTTTAATTGGCAATAATATTGCTAATAAAAAACTATTAGATGGCTGTTTAAGTGATATTGCGCCAACTATTTTAAGTTTAATGAAAATTGAAAAACCGGTGGAAATGGATGGAAAAAATTTGATTAAATAATCATTATTATATTTAATTCGTGACGAGATATAATCAGTCATTCGAGGCGGTTTTTACTTACTCTAAATTGTCACCCCGTCGAATGACGGGGTGACAATTTGAGCAGTATTTTGTTAACTATTTTCTAGCAATAAGAAGTAGACAAAGACAATTAAGATCAGCAATTGATATCAAAACTAAAAAATAAAATGGAAAATAACAAATCAGGATTTATAAAAACTCTTGTCACCGCCCTAATATTTGCAGGCATTGTGCGCTCTTTTTTATTCGAACCATTTCACATTCCTTCTGGCTCAATGAAGCCAAATCTTTTGGTTGGTGATTATATTTTTGTCGCCAAATATTCTTATGGATATAGCCGCTATTCTTTTCCTTTTGGTTTTAATTTTTTTGAAGGAAGATTTTTTTTTAAAAGTCCCAAAAGAGGTGATGTTGTTGTTTTTCGCCTACCCTCAGATCCAGATATTAACTATGTAAAACGACTAATCGGTCTTCCTGGAGATAAAATTCAGGTGAAGGAAGGTGTTGTTTATATTAATGATAAAAAAATAGAAAAAAACGCTGACGGAGTTTTCACAGATAATGACGAAGAAATAGCCAGCGAGATTAAAAAATTCATTGAAAATTTACCGGAAGGTAAAAAAATTACCACCTTAGATCAATCACCTACAATGCCACAAGATGATACTGGAATTTACGAAGTGCCTCAAAAACATTATTTTATGATGGGAGATAATCGCGATAATTCACAAGATAGTCGCTTTTTAAGCCAAGTTGGCTATATTCCAGAAGAAAATTTAGTTGGGCGCGCCACCATAATTTTCTTCTCCAGCAAAAAACCAATTTGGCAAGTTTGGAATTGGCAAGATTCAATTAGATTTAAGCGCATTTTAACTAAGGTTAAATAATGGATAAAATATTTTCTGACTTTTGTAGTAAAATTGACTATAACTTTAGCAAACCTCATCTATTAGAAGAGGCATTGACTCATCCCAGCCTTTCGAAAGAAAATAAAGATAAACCAAATTATCAAAGATTAGAATTTTTAGGCGATAAAGTTTTATCTTTAATTATCGCTGATTTTTTAATGACAAAATATGATAAAGAAGCGGAAGGTCCTTTATCTAAACGCCAAGCTTCTTTAGTTTCTGGCGAAACTTTAGCCGAAATTGCGCTTACCATTGATCTTGACAAAGTATTGCAAGTAAGCAAAGGTGAAAAAAACTTAGGTGGGAAAACCAATAAAAGAAATCTAGAAAATGCTCTAGAGGCTTTGATTGGAGCAATTTATCTCGATTCAAACTATGATGAAGTAAAAAAATTCATCATGAAATTTTGGCAAAATCGTTTAGAAGAAAATATTGCGCCGCCAAAAGATCCGGTTTCAGAATTGCAAGAATTGGTTCAAATAAAATCGAAACAATTGCCAGAATATATCACTATAAAGTCTGGTGGCCTAGATCACGCGCCAAACTTTATCTCAAAAGTTAAAATTCTAGACCAAAATTTAGAATTTGAAGCTTCGGGAAAGTCAAAAAAAGAAGCACAAAAAGAAGTTGCAAAAATTGCTTTGGAATTTTTTAAACAAAATTAAGAGTGCGATATGGCAAGACCTTTCCTAACACCAGAAATATTATCTAGTGACGATCTAGAACCGCTATACAATTTATTAGATGACAATAACTTTGCGGAAGCGTGGAGCATCCTTAGTGCTGACAGATACTTAGAACGAATACCAAGTGAAGACCTATGTATAATTGTAAGTGCATTAGCTAGAGACAATAAGACAATCGAAAATCCAGCAACTCAACACGATTCTTCTTTTATAAAAATTATCAATCGCCTTAGTGAAGAAAAAATAGAAATATTAAGAAATGGCGGCATTCATACCTCTTTAACAAACAATCGCTCTTATCCAGCATTAAAATTTTTATTAGAAAATGGAATAATGGATATCAATCTTAGAATCAGAGATGATTCAGGAAGGCTTGGTAAAGATATTTTTACTTCAATAGCAGAACAATATGGAAAGCGCCCAGAAGATGCTCCATTTATGAGTTATTTAATTGGCACTAGATCCATAAGGGGTCTAGAAGGTCAAATATCTGACTTATTGCTACACGCAATTGCTAAAGGTTTTAATCCCAAGGAATTAGAAATCGAAAAAGACAGGCCATCTTCTGATGGTGAAGATTTAAGATTTAATGAAGCTGGAATTCCAATGTCTTTTGTAAGATTTTTCAGCGATAAAGATAGAATGAGAGAATTATTAAGCTCTTATTTTGGAGATCGACACGCTGCAGAAATGGCTCTTGACGAAATCTATGATAATAAAATGAGTGCAAAACCCAAAGATGATGGTGAAGAAAAAAGTGGCACAGAATATTTGCCCTCTCCTCCAGCCGCATATAGACGACAATCCGCCATATCTTCTTCCCCTACCGCAACCCCTGACGACAAAGAAAGTACCAACTATAACTCAGATGATGATGAGCGCCACCCCTTGTCACCAACAAAAAAGCCAAGCATAGATATGATTAGAGCGAAAGACTCTCAATCGATATGCTCAAGACTCGTGGGGAAATGCCTTTCTTTATTGCACCTTAAATAAATCCCTCACCTCGCTAAGAGAAATATTTTTACCACTTTCATTGCAATATATTTCGACCTTTTTAATCGCTTCATAAACAGCCTTATAACTTCTTTCAATATTATTTGCGATAAAATCAATTATTGAACTTGATAATTTGATTTGTTTACGCGCGAAACCATTGGAAAGAAGCTCTTTCATTGAACTTAGATTTGGATCTTTAATTTGAATAGAAAAAATATTTTTTAGGCGCGATACCAAATCTTTTAGCTTAAACTCTAAATTATTGTGAGCGGTTATAACTAGAAATGCCTTCGCCTCGATAGCTGAATTTATTAAGTGCAAAAGCAATTCTTCGTCTTTAATTTCATTAATTTCATCCAAAATATAAAATTTATTTTTTTGGAAAAAATCTACTAAATTTAGATCGGAAATTTTTGCTTTATCTATTATTTCTGCAGAGAATTTTTTAGCATAAATATTAACTAGATGAGTTTTTCCGCAGCATTCTTCGCCCTTTATGATTAAAGACTGAAATTGAGCTCTAGAAAAATCTTTTTGTATAAAAAATTTATCTAAAAAAGTTACTGCGGCTAAATTTTCCTCTAATTCTAAAAAATCATCTTCAGCGTAGGAGTTATTTTTATTGATACTTGGAAATTTAAAAAATAATTGAAACAAGGTTGGTATTTATTTAGATTAATTTTCTTCAATATCTAAAAAGATAAAGAATGTCTTTACTTGTGTCATGCTGAGCTTGTCGAAGCATGATAATATACTCCTTTTGTAGCACGCTTCGACAAGCTAAGCATGACCCGCTATAGAAGATCTTTTTACCAATAACTGAGATTTTAATTAATTTTCTTCAATAACTTTCGGCACTGCAAAATAGCCATATTTAGCGTTTTTGGCGTTTTTTAAAACATCTTCTGCAATATTGCCGTCGCTAATTTCATCGGGATTTAAACGCAGAATTGTATCATGAACATTTATGATTGGTTCAACATTATCTGTATTAACCTCGTCTAGAGTTTGCACCCAGCTAGTTATGCTGGTGATTTGCTTCGCTAATTCTTCACGATTTTCTGGCAACACTTCAATTCTTGCTAAATAAGCGATTTTTTTAATATCTTCTTTGGTAATTTGTGACATATTTTTTTAAAAAAAAATTAATTTCTATGATTTTTACCACTATTGAGCAATTAAATCAAGCCCTAGTAACTTCTGGGCGCATTATGGCACTTGATGTTGGAACTAAAAGAATTGGTATCGCAATTTCTGACGAATCAAGGCTAATTGCTAATCCACGCCTAATTTTAAATCGCCAAAGCAACCAAAAAGACTTTACCAAAATAAAAGAATTTATTGATGAAAATCAAATAGTTGCAATAGCAATTGGACTGCCTCTAGACATGAATGGAAATGAAAGCGAAATGTCGATTTTTATTAAAAAATTTAGTGAAAATTTTAATGAGTTTTTAGCTAAAAAAACCCCAATTTTACTTTTTGATGAAAGGCTGAGCAGCTTTAAAGCCAGAGAAATTTCAAACTCCGTATTATCTCGTAAAAAGAAATTTTGTGATGATATTGCTGCAAGCGTGATTTTGCAGGATATTTTGGATGTTTTGTCAACGAATTGACATTTTTATAACGCTTTTATAACGCACTCAGTCTAATCACCCGCCCCTTGAGGGCGGGTGATTAGACCGAGTGCATTTTATCCTGAACTGGCATTTATAGATGACTATTAATCGCCTTCTTCAATGCATCCACCAAATCACTTATCATTTTATCACTATGCAGTGGAGTTGTGGTAATTCTTAAACGCTCATCTCCTTTAGAAACTGTAGGATAGTTAATATGTTGCACATAAATATTAAATTCATTCAATAATATTTTGGAAATCTCTTTAGCCTTTTTAGCATCGCCAATTTTTACCGAAATAATATGAGATTGATTTTGGGCAATTTTAATTCCCGCTTCTTTTAATAAATTTTTTAATTTTAAAACATTTTCCTTCATCAGTTTTCTTTCTAGGTCGCTTTTTTGTAAATGAATAATATTTTCTAGAGTTGCCGCCGCAATAACTGGCGCAATTGCAGTGGTAAAAATAAATCCCGAAGCAACAGATCTAATTGCATCAACCACATCAGACTTTGCCGCAATATATCCGCCAATCGCGCCAAAAGCTTTAGCAAAAGTTCCTTGAATAATATCAATTTCATCAGACAAACCAAGCTCTTGGCATAGTCCGCCACCGCTAGCGCCATAAAGCCCAACTCCGTGCACTTCATCAACATAAGTTAAGGCTTGATATTTTTTTGCTAAATTAATTATTTCCGCAACCTTGCCAAAATCACCATCCATTGAATATACTGATTCAAAGATAATAATTTTTGGCTGATTAAGGCTATATTCTTTAAGCATTTCCTCTAAATGATTCTCATCATTATGACGAAAAATTCTTTTTTCAGCGCCGCTATTTTTAATCCCAGAAATTATTGAAGCATGATTTTTTTCATCAGAAAATATTACTAGATTTGGAATTATTTTTACTAAAGTTTGAATTGTTGCATCATTAGCAACATAGCCGGAAACAAAGGTGAGTGCAGCTTCTTTATTATGCAATTTTGCTACTTCTTTTTCTAACTCAATTAAAATATGGCTAGTGCCAGAAATATTGCGAGTGCCTCCTGAGCCAACTCCATAGCATTTTAAGGCGCTTATTGCCGAATTAATCGCTATTTCATTTTGCCCCATTGCTAAATAATCATTAGAACACCAAACAACAATTTTTTTACCATTTTGGTTATTGATCGCATAAGGAAATTCGCCGCAAAGGCGCGAAATATCTAGAAATTCACGGTAGCGATTTTCTTCTTTTAAGCGATTAGTTGTTTGTTTAAAATATCCTAACATGAAATATCAATCAATTAGCAGAGCTTCTTTTTTGCGCCACATTTTTTTTCGTGGCGCAAGCATTATGGCGCCACATAATATAACCATTGAACCAACAATAACCCAAAAATCAACAATTTCACCAAAAGCAAGGTAAGAAATAATTACAGTAAAAATTAAACGAGTAAAATCAAAGGGCTGCAATAGCGACACATCTGCCTTTGAATAAGACATTGAAATTGAAACATGGGTCAAATTTGAAAATAAACCAATTAAAATAAAATATATCAAATCTTGCCCAGAAATTGCTTTTGCGTAAGGTATTGCTATTGGAATTGAAATAATCAACATCGTTAGAGACATGTAAGCCACAATGGTTTGCGGCTTTTCGGTTTTAATCATGATTTTGATTAAAATATTAGTTATAGTCCATGTTACAACTGATGCGAAGCAGAAAAAATAAGCAAATTTAAATTCCCGAAATCCAGGGCGTAAAATGATTAAAATTCCTGCAAAACCTATTAATAAAGACAGCCAGCCATTTCCTTTTACTTTTTCTTTTAAAATAAATATTGCTGCAACCGTAGTTAAAATTGGCGCCATAAAACTAATTGAAACCGCCTCTGATAAGGGTAAAATGCTAACTGCGTAAAACCATAAAAACATTCCGATCAAGCCATTTACTCCGCGAAAAAGATGAAGTGAAATTTTACTTGTTTTAAGAACCGCTTTATAATTTTGTAAAATTTGTGGCGCAAAAAACAATAAAGCAAAAAAATTGCGCACCATTACAATGAAGAAAATATGATAGTCGAAAGATAGCTTGCGCACAATTCCAACCATTAGAGAAGCAAAAAAACTTGCAGAAATTGCATAAAAAATTCCTTGGGCGCTGTTTGAAAATTTTAAGCTTTTTAGAAATTGCATTAATTGAATTTAGAGTAGTTTTTTATGCCATTTAAACGAAGTATTTTTAGGAAAGATTGCGACAAGTAATATAAGCTGCATCAAGTGATATAGCTTATATTATTCGAGTAAATCTTTACCAAAAAGACGAAGCTTAAATGGTCAATTATCTAGTTAAAATGGTATTATAATATCCAATCGCACTGGCATCGGCAGAAATTTTATCAAAATTGATTGATTCAATAAAAATACCATTCAAATCTCTAGCCCTTGAAAGCGCTACATAGGCCTGTCCGGGAGTAAAAACATCGGCTAAATCGCAAGATATTTTATCAAGCGTAAGTCCTTGCGACTTGTGAATTGTCATTGCCCAAGCAAGAATTAGTGGCACTTGCGAAACTCCGCATTCTGTGATCATAATCTTTTTTTCGCTATCAAATTTCTCAATCAGCCATTCTTCGGGTCCAATGGTTATAACTTTTCCATTAGCAAATTCAACCAATGGGTGAGATTTTTTTGATGAAAAATCTTTTATAATTCCAAGCGATCCATTGATAATTCCCTCTTTTTGATAGGTGTTTTTTATCATCATAACTTGCGCTCCGATCTTTAACTTTAAAAGCGGCGCGGCTAAACAATTTTTTTTCAAAAACTCAATTTTATAAATATCACCAAAATAATT
>CAMDMO010000044.1 GCA_945902255.1 Rickettsia typhi
GATGCATTTCTTCGTCGGTAATATTTCCAAGTTGTTGTAAATAAGCGAAAATTTCTGGCAATTGCCAAGATTTATAATCAATTTTTGGTGTAGTATTTTTTGATAAAACTCTAGGTAAATTTTCAGTTAAACCGCCGCCAGTAATGTGAGACAAGGCTTTTACTTTACCGGTTTTAATTGCTTCCAAGCAAGATTTTACATAAATTTTTGTTGGAGTAAGTAAAATTTCGCCAATTGTTTTATCGCCAAATTTATCGCTAAAATTTTTACCAGATTTTTGTAAAATGTGACGAACTAATGAATAGCCATTTGAATGAATTCCACTTGATTTTAAGCCAAGCAGAATATCTCCAGCGTGAGTTTCTTTTGGTAAAATAGAATCGCGTTCAACCGCGCCAACGGCGAATCCGGCTAAATCGTAATCTTCACCTTGATACATTCCGGGCATTTCGGCGGTTTCGCCACCAATTAAAGCACAGCCAGCTTGCATGCAGCCATCTGCAATTCCTTTAATTACTTGACTCGCCATTTCTACATCTAATTTTGAACAGGCAAAATAATCTAAGAAAAAAAGTGGCTCTGCACCTTGAGCTAGTAAGTCATTAACTGACATTGCAACCAGATCAATTCCAATGCTATCATGTTTGCCAACTTCAATTGCAACTTTTAATTTAGTTCCCACGCCATCCGTTGAAGAGACAAGAACTGGATCCTTAAAATTACATTTTTTTAAATCAAATAAAGCGCCAAATCCTCCCAAATCAGAGTCGGCGCCAATTCTTTTGGTTGCCTTGGCAAAAGGCTTAATACGATTGACTAATTCATTTCCAGCATCAATATCTACGCCAGCTTGTTTATAGTTAAGAGACATTTTTCTTGCGAATTAAAAGTTGATAAGAATCTTGTGTGCAATTAGTCTTAAAAAACCAATTATTTCAATAAATTTAGATATGTCGAGATTTTTTTTACCTTTTCTAGCGCTTTTCTTTCTGTTTGGTGAGTTAAGCAATGCCGCAGATCAAAATATTTATTTGGTTGAAAATATCGTTACTAGCGTAAGTGGTAAGTCGCCAAACGATGCTAGGCTAAACGCAGTCAATGGCGCAAGAAGAGATGCCTTTCTAGTTTTATTAAATCGTCTCGAGTTAAATCATAGCATTGCAGATAGCGTTACAAATAGCGAAATTTCTGATATGGTTAGATCGGAACAAATCGAAAATGAAAAAATATCGGGCAATAACTATTCAGCAAGCTTCAACATTATGTTTGCCAAGAATTTTGTTGATCATATTTTAGCGCAAAAAAATTTACAAAAAATTGATTCTAAAAAAGAAGATTCTTTCATTATTTTATTGCCAAAAGTTGATAAAAATAAAATCAGCCTTTGGGAAGAGGAAAATGATTGGAAAAAGGCTTTTATTAATAGTTTAGATAGTAAATCTAAAAAAAGATTTATCATTCCAGATGCTGATATAAGCAATGTTAGCATGATAAATCCTGAGAATATTTCAAAAATATCTTATGATGATTTAGAAGCTATTATTGCTAGATATAAAGCTAGCGGAGCTTATATTTTAGTCTTCTCTTTTGATGACATTGAAAACAAAGTAAGTATAAATGTTTCCTACATTAGAAAATTGCAGAAAAAACAGGTAAAATTAAGTTTTGTTAATACTAGTCATTTAAGCTATCCAGCCTTACTGCAGAAGGTTTCTGAAAAAACAATCGCTTATTTAATTGAATCTCAAGCAAATCAAAGTAAAGAGGCCGTAGCAAATTCGATTAAAATTGAAATTCCAATTTCAAATCTTGGAAATTGGCTGGCTATTAAAAATAAAATTGAAAATAGTAATTTGGTGACTCAACTTAATATTGAATCAATTTCAAAAGATCACGCGGTGATTTCAGTGACTTATATTGATGTTAGCGGCAATGGCGTTGTAGAATCATTTGCAAAAGCCGGAATATTTTTACTTAGAAATTCTGATAATTTTTATATTTTTCAAACACAACCCATTATAAATAAATGATAAAATTGCGTGATAAAATAATATTTTTAGTTCTGACTTTTATAGCTTTAATTTGGCTAATTTATTCAGTAAAATCAGTGTTAGCGCCTTTTGCTTGCTCTTTGATTATTGCTTATTTTCTTGATCCTCTTGTCGATCGTTTGCATGAAAAATATAAATTGTCGCGCTTGGTTGCAACATCGCTAATTCTTTTTGCATTTCTTGCCATTTTATCTGCTCTTGGCGCGGTTTTGTTGCCGATAATTTATAGCCAATTTATTGCGTTAATTGATATTATTCCGCAATATTTTCAAACTATTTTAAATGATCTTTATCCAAGAATTGCTAACACCTTAAATCATCTGGGCTTTAAGCTTGAGACTAGTTTTACTCATTTAGTCGAAAATCAAAAACTAACTGATAAACTTGTAGATTTCTCACAAAATCTTTTTAATAACGCAATTAGCTCTTCTGTTACAATTATAAATATAATTTCACTAGTTTTTATCACGCCAATTTTAATTTTTTATCTGTTAAAAGATTGGGATTTATTCATTAAAAAAGTAAATGACTATTTGCCTCGCCAATCTTCTGCCGTGATAAAAAAAATCTTCGTTGATATAGATAAAACCTTGTCAGGATATGTGCGCGGACAATTCAATGTTTGTTTTATTTTAGCCATAGTTTATTCGAGTTTATTAAGTTTTACGGGTTTGAATTTTGGATTTTTAATTGGATTTTTAACCGGATTATTTTCTTTTATTCCTTATGTTGGAATGCTTTGTGGCGTTAGCGCTGCAACCGTTATTGGTCTATTTCAATGGGGCTTTGAGTTCAACCACGCAATCGCTATTGCGCTAGTTTTTATTTTTGGACAAATTCTTGAATCAAGTTTTTTAACTCCAAAATTAATTGGTTCAAAAATAGGCTTACATCCGGTTTGGATTATTTTCGGATTATTTTTCTTCGGTGCCTTATTTGGATTTGTTGGCCTTCTAATTGCAGTGCCACTTACCGCAATTTGTGGAGTAATTATTAAGCATCTTGCTTTGGAATATAAAAAACGATTTACTTAAATAAATATGCCAAAATCTAAAATTGAAGAAGATCTTGAGAAGCTTTTAATTATGTCAAATGGTGAAAGAGTGGAAGATGATATTGATGAAGATTTTGATGAAAAGTTAGATAGGGAAGAATTTATAGAAATAGATAATTTTATCGACAAATCAGTAAAAATAAAAACTGGCGCAAAACTTGATCCCAAAGCCCGTCTAATTGATTTCGCCAATATTGAAATATTTGCAATTGATCCAAGAATTAAAGTTGAAATTGAAGATTCTTTGAACAGATCTAAAGAAAATCTGATGAAATTAAAATCATTATTTAGGAATTTTTAGCAGTATTTTTTTTAAATCATCACAACAAACTCAGCTAAATCAATCAACACACTTGCTTTATTTCCGAAAATTTTCAAATGAGCCACTGACTGATCTTTTAATAGTTGTAGTTGTTGTTTAGCATTTTCAATGCCGATTATATCAACAATGCTGGCGTTATCTTGGGTTTTTTTGTGGGTGGCTTCATCGATATTTATTTTATCCGACTTATCGCCGCCATGATCTAAAATATCATCTTTAATTTGAAAGGCGAGTCCAAGATCGTGGGCGTAGTAGCGCAGAGCATCTCTTTCCTCTTTTCTTGCTTTTCCTAAAATAGCGCCAATTTCAGCGGAGGCCATAAAAAGTTCGCCAGTTTTTAAGCGATGCAATTGAGCGATTTCTTCTTTAGAAATTTTTTGATTAATTTTCTCTAAGTCAATCATTTGACCACCCGCCATTCCCATAAATCCGGCGGATTTAGCAATTGTTTTGATTAGCTCGCATCTAATTGATGCATCTTGATTGGTTTCAACTTCAGCAAGAATTTCAAAAGCGTAAGTTAGAAGGGCGTCGCCAGCAAGAATTGCCGTGGCCTCGTTAAATTTTTTATGAGAAGTTGGTTTTCCTCTGCGAAAATCATCATTATCCATTGCGGGCAAATCATCGTGAATCAAAGAATAACAATGAATGAACTCAATGGCTACTGCGGCATTTAGTGAGGCAAAAGGTGAAATTCCAAAAATATTAGCAGAGGCCATCGCTAAAAAAGGACGAATTCTTTTGCCTTCCGCCATTGCAGAATAGCGCATCGCCTCCACTAATTTGGATGCGTGAAATTCTTTTGGAAGTAAATCATCCATTTTTTTTTGCACCAAAATTGCGCAAGCTAGTAATGATTCAATTAGTGGCTTATCAAGCATTATTTTGTTTTAAAATCTTAGATAAATATTTTCCTGTAACTGATTTTTTATTTTTTGCCACTTCTTCTGGAGTGCCTTCAGCAACAATATAGCCGCCTTTTTCGCCGCCATGAGGTCCGATATCAATAATCCAATCTGCAGTTTTTAAAACATCTAAATTATGTTCAATTACTAGAATTGAATTACCGGCATCAACTAGCTTATGTAATACTTTTAATAATTTATTAATATCTTCAAAATGCAGGCCAGTTGTGGGTTCGTCAAGTATGTATAAAGTATCTCCAGTAGCTTTTTTACTCAATTCTTTTGCCAATTTAATTCTCTGCGCTTCCCCTCCAGAAAGGGTTGTGGCGCTTTGACCAATTTTTATATAGCCCAAACCAACATCGCATAAAGCTTTAAATTTTTCGTGAATATGAGACATGTTAGAGAAGAAATCTGCCGCATCTTCCGCGGTCATTTCTAATATTTCAGAAATTGATTTATTTTTATATTTTATTTCTAGCGTTTCACGATTATAGCGTTTGCCATGGCAAGTATCGCATTTTACATAAACATCTGGTAAAAAATGCATTTCGATTTTGATCAAACCATCGCCCTGACAGGTTTCGCAGCGTCCACCCTTCACATTGAAAGAAAATCTGCCAACTTTATAGCCGCGCATTTTTGATTCAGGAAGAGCGGTAAAAAATTCACGAATATAAGTGAAGGCACCAACATAAGTGCAAGGGTTAGAGCGAGGAGTTCTGCCAATTGGCGATTGATCAATTTCAATAATTTTATCAATAAAATGTGCGCCAATAATTGATTCAAAAGGCCCAGGCATTACTCTGGCTTTATTTACAATTCTATCTAAGGCCGGATAAAGAGTCTTGATAATTAAACTAGATTTTCCACCACCAGAAATTCCCGAAACTGCTGCAAAAATTTTCAGAGGTAGGGTTAATGTAACATTTTTTAAATTATTTGCGGTTGCGCCTTTTAAAGTAATGACTTTTCTTGGGTCAATTTTTCGGCGTTTTTTTGGCATTTCAATTTGTTTTTTACCGCTTAAATATTGACCAGTAACACTTTTTGGATCATTAATTACATAATCAGGTAAGCCAGCAGAAATAATTTTACCACCGTGAATTCCAGCGCCAATTCCAACATCAATTAAATAGTCAGCTTCGCGCATCATTTCTTCATCATGCTCAACCACGATCACCGAATTTCCTAGGTCACGAAGATTTTTTAGAGTGGCAATTAATTTATCATTATCTGATTGATGTAGCCCAATTGAAGGCTCATCTAGCACATAAAGCACGCCAGAAAGCCCAGAGCCAATTTGTGAAGCAAGACGAATTCTTTGCGCTTCACCACCAGATAAAGTGCCGGCTTCGCGATTTATGGTTAAATATTCCAATCCAACATTTTTTAAAAAACCAAGGCGGCGAGTAATTTCTTTTAACAATCTTTCTGCAATTTGATTTTGCATTGAAGTCAGGCTTTTTGGCAAATTTTCAAACCATTCTTTAACTCTTTCAACCGACATTCTGCTAACTTCGCCAATGTGGCAATTAGCAATTTTAATTGATAATGATTGTTCATTTAAGCGATGACCATTACATTTTTCGCAAGTTTTTAGAGTTTGAAATTTAGTTAACTCTTCGCGCATTGATTCACTTTCGCTATCAGAAAATCTTTTTTTCAGATTATTAATAATTCCTTCAAAAGGTTTTTTAATTTTTACAGTTTTAAGTCCATCTTCTAACTTAATTTCAACTTCTTCATCGCCAGTTCCGTAGAAAATTTTTTGCTTAATATTTGCAGGAAGTAATTTAAACGGAGTATCTAAGCTAAAATCATAATGAAGTGCTAAAGCTTGTAAAATTTGCTGATAAAAACGAGCTTGCAAGCCTTGCCAAGTAGAAATTGCACCTTTTCTTAGGGATAAATTTTCATCTTCAATAACTAAATCTTCGCTAAAATAAAGTTCGGTTCCAAGACCATCACAAGCTTTGCATGCGCCATAAGGACTATTGAAAGAAAAAAGTCGGGGCTCGATTTCTGGAATTGTAAATCCTGAAATTGGGCAAGAAAATTTTTCACTAAAAATTAAAATTTCCCCCTCTTTGTGAGTGGTTTTCGAGCCTTCAGGCAAGCTAACAATTTCTACATAAAGTAAACCTTCAGAAATTTTTAATGCGGTTTCAACTGAATCAGCTAAACGGTTACCAAGATCGTTGTTTAAAACAACGCGATCAATAACAACTTCAATGTCATGTTTTTTATTTTTATCTAAAACCGGTAAAACTTCGTTTAAATCGTGAATTTTTCCATCAACTTTAATTCTTTGAAAGCCCTGTTTGCGAGCGCTCATCATTTCTTTGCGACCTTCGCCTTTTTGACCAGAAACAATAGGGGCTAATAAATAAATTCTACTTTTTTGAGGAAGCGCTAAAATTCTTTCAACCATTTGTGAAGCAGATTGGCTTTCAATCGGCTTGCCAGTTGCAGGAGAATAAGGCACACCAACTCTTGCAAATAAAAGACGAAAATGATCGTAAATTTCAGTAACCGTTCCAACTGTGGAGCGCGGATTTCGTGAAGTGGTTTTTTGATCAATCGCAATTGCAGGAGAAAGTCCGGTGATTGATTCAACATCTGGCTTATCTTGCATGTCAAGAAATTGGCGAGCGTAAGAAGAAAGGCTTTCAACGAAGCGACGCTGACCTTCGGCATAGATTGTATCAAACACCAGAGATGATTTTCCTGAGCCACTTAAGCCGGTTACAACAACCAACTGGTTTTTTGGAATTTCAATGCTGACATTTTTAAGATTATGCTCTTTTGCACCAACAACTTTTATAAATTTTTCTTCCATGCGGCTGTAAGATTTGTGCTAAAATTAACTAAATAAATTGGAGGAAAAAGCCTACTAATTAAAGACTTGAAATGCAAGGAATAATAGACAATTAAATAATCAGTGTTTTATCGTGAGACTTAAGTTTTAATATAATGATTTTACTTTAAGCTGTTCATAACCTCATTTTCTACTTTTTTAAGCTCTAAATCGGTAAGAGGAATTAATCCTTTTTGCAATAGATAGCCATCCTTTCCAAGTGTATCTTTGCTGGTAATTTCCATAATAAATTCGCGCATTCCATCAATTAAAGATAAATGCTCTTTTTTGAAATAAATAAATAATGGACGAGATACTGGATATGCTCCAGAAGCAATATTATCAAAGCTTGGTTTGATTTTATCAATTGAGGCAGATTGAATTAAATTACCATTTTCTTCTAAAAAACTAAAGCCAAAAATTCCAAGAGCGTCATAATCATTTTTAAGTTTTTGCACAATTAAATTATCATTTTCGCCAGCCTCAATAAAACTTCCGTCACTTCTAATTACGCGACATTTTTTGCTTCTAATTTTACTATCAGAATAAGCTGCAATGAAGGCTTTCATTTTCATACAAGGCTCTTCCATAACTAGCTCAACGAAAGCATCGCGAGTGCCTGAGGTTGTAGGTGGTCCATAAATAGAAATTTTAAGATCTGGCAGCGATGAATCAATGTCGCTCCATTTTTTATAAGGATTATCAATTAATTGATTAGTTTTTGAATCAGGAATTTTTTGCGCTAACGCCAAAAAAATCTGTACTTTGCTTAAGTTATATTTTTTCCCCAAAACAGAATTTGCCAACACAATTCCGTCATAACCGATTTTAATTTCTACTATTCCTGAAATTCCATTTTGAGCACATTTTTTAATTTCGCTTGGTTCGATTTTGCGAGAAGCGTTAGAAAAATCTGGATAATTATAGCCAATTCCTAAACAAAATAATTTAAAGCCACCGCCGGTTCCAGTTGCTTCAACAATTGGAGTTTTAAATTGAGAATTGCGACCAAATTCTTCGGCAATTACAGCTGTAAAGGGATAAACAGTAGAGGATCCAACGATTTGAACATGATTTCTTTTAGAAGCTTTAAATCCAAAAGAAAATGATTGCCAAGACCAAAGAGAGAATAAAATTGTAAGAGCAAGAAATCGTAACATAGCCGCTTTAAATTTGTTTATTATGCTATTGGGAAGCGGATATATCGCCGTAACAACGAGGTGTTGATAAATGAAAACAGATTTTTGAACACCAACAACGATGCATAATTATCCTTTTGTTTTTTACGAAGTCAATTATTTTCAAAAGCTTAGCCTTGAAAATCAATAATTTAAAAATAGTCTGTTGGTTGTTGATTTATTCTTTATATCAAACCCCATCGGGGCGCCATTAATTTCATGAATTCCATAAAAAAAACTCTATTCTTATCTATATTTCTGCCGCTTTTTTTGTGCAATTCGTCTGTTTTTGCTAAAACCCTAGCCAAGCTAACCAATCACAAAAATCTTACTATTGTTATTAAGGGCAATGAAAGAATTGATGAAGGAACTATAATGTCATATTTGGACGAAAATGGTCTTAAAAAAAATTCGTCTGCAGCGCTACAAAAATCATTAAAAAATCTTTATGAATCTGATTTATTTTTAGAGGTAAAAATATATCGCGAAGCTAATAAAATTATAGTTGAGATCAGAGAAAATCCAATTATTTCAGATGTAAAATTTATTGGAAATAAAAAAATAGAAGACGAGGCTTTGCAAAGTGAGGTAAGTTTAAAAAAGCGCGCAGTTTATACTAAGTCAAAATTGCAAAATGATCTAAAGCGCATAAGTGATATTTATCTTAAATCTGGTCGCTTTCTAACTAAAATTGAGCCAAAAATAATTCAAAAAGAGCAAAATCGCGTTGAAGTAATTTTTGATATTTTTGAAGGAAAAAAAGCAACAATTTCTGACATATATTTTGTTGGAAATCTTGAATTTAGTGATCGCGAATTACTTGATGAGCTATCTACAAAAAAATCAAAATGGTGGAAATTTCTATCCTCTTCTGACACTTATGACGCAGATCGAATTGAATTTGATAAAGAAAAGTTGCGCCGATTTTATGGCTCAAAAGGTTTTGCTGATTTTAATGTAATTTCTTCAATCGCACAAATTGCACCAACAAAAGATAAATTTTTTATCACATTTTTAATTGAAGAGGGAATCAAATATAATGTTGGCGAGGTTAATATTATCAATCATGTTGAGAAATTTGATGAGAAGATTTTGAACAAAGAAATTCTAATTAAATCTGGTAAAGTTTACGATTCAGAAGCGATCGAAAAAACCGTTGATAAAATGGTAGAAGTGATGTCAGAAAAATCTTATGCATTCGCTCATATAGAGCCAGTTTTAAAGCGCGAAAAAGAGAAAAAAATCATGAATGTTGATTTTGTTATCAATGAAACTCCGCGAATTTACATCAGCCAGGTGACAATTTCGGGCAATACCAGAACTCTTGATGAGGTTATTCGCAGAGAACTCAGAATTCGCGAAGGAGATCCTTATAATATCAATAAAATCAATCGTTCAAAACAAAGAGTACAAAATCTTGGTTATTTTGATAAGGTTGAGTTTAAAACAAAAAGAATTGGCGAGTCTGACAAGGTTGATATTGAAATTGAAGTTAAGGAAAAAAAGACTGGTGAGCTCAATTTAGGAATTGGCTATTCTACGGTGAATAAGGTGACTGCCAATGCCGGAATTAAAGAAAGAAATCTTTTTGGAACTGGACAAGAAATTGGATTAAATGTGCAAAAATCTTTTGCGCAATTTAGCAGTGAAATAAATTATACTAAACCATTTTTTATGGGGCGTGCTATTGATGTTGGTTTTGATCTTTCAAAATATCAACTTTCAAAAAGAAATACTCTAGTTTACGACCAAGATTCTTCGGGAATTATTTTTCGCGGCGACTACTCCTTAAGCGAATTTTTAAGTCATCAATTGCGTTATTCTCTAAGCAGTCAAACCGTTAGCAATGTTGATCCATTGGCATCAATTGGTATTCAAAATTTACAAGGAAGTTTCGTTAATTCTGGCGTTGGTCACACTATTTCTTATGATAAAAGAGATAATCGTCTTGATCCAAAAAATGGTTACTACATTTCTATAAGCCAAGATTATTCTGGAATTGGGGGAGATATAAATACTCTAAAAAATGAAGGCTCTGCCGGCTATTATGTTCCAACTTTTTCTGATAATTATATTTTAAAATTTTTGGCACGCGGTGGCGCAATTAACGGTATTGGTCAAGATGTTCGAAGTAACTATGGGTTCTTTTTAGGTGGAAATAATTTTCGTGGTTTTGAATATGCTGGTATTGGTCCGCGCACTAAATCTGGAGGTAGCGCAGTTGGAGGAAGTATAATTGGTGGTAAAGTTTATTATGTTGGAACTGCAGAATTTCGTTTTCCTTTAGGTTTGCCAAAAGAGTTGGGCATTAATGGTATTTTATTCAGCGATAATGGTACGGTTAAAGGGGTTGATACTATTAGCAAGCAAGGCACTGGAGGCATCGAAGATAGCGGATCTTTGAGATCTTCTTACGGACTAAGTATTGCATGGTCATCGCCAATGGGGCCAATTCGCCTAGATTTTTCTAAGGTGGCTAAAAGAGAAATTTATGATAGAACGCAGAATTTTAGATTTAGCTTTGGAAGCACTTTTTAATGTTGCTTTTGCTATTCCTCATGTTTTGAACGCAACTTGGTATTAAATTATTACATCTTGCGCAAATAATTCATATAAATTGTCGCTCCAACAGCATCTAAATTTTTCCCATCATTATTTACTTTATACCTTCCGCCACGCGCAATTGGATAAGAAAAATCTTCGCAAAAAACATTAAAAGCAATTCCAAAGTGATAAGAAGATTCTTGGTCGCCAAACAAATTAAAACAGGTTTTAATTTCTGAAAATTTTTGCTCT